>JAVHNW010000319.1:0-1769 GCA_036169755.1 bacterium
CGGCGTCATCGGGCTGACGGTGGGAACCAGCGGCGTGGTTTTTGCCACAACACCTTCCGCTTTAATTGAGCCGCAGGGCCGCCTGCACGCATTTTGTCACGCCGCGCCGGGGCTGTGGCATCTGATGGGCGTCATGCTTTCGGCGGCGGGGTCTTTGCAGTGGTTCCGCGATACGCTGGCGCCGGGCATGGCTTTTGACGATTTATTAAATGAAGCGGCGTCAGTTCCTGCGGGCAGCGAGGGACTGCAATTTTTGCCCTACCTGAGCGGCGAGCGCACCCCGCACCCCGATCCGCTGGCGCGCGGCGCTTTTGTGGGGCTGACTTTGCGGCACGGGCGCGGACATTTAACCCGCGCCGTGTTGGAAGGTGTAGCCTTTGGGCTGAAGGATAGTTTTACGCTGATTGAACAAGCCGGGCTGGGAGAAATTCGTCAGCTGCGGGCTTCGGGCGGGGGAATCAAAAGCGCCCTCTGGCGCCAAATTCTGGCTTCGGCGCTGGGCGCGGAACTGGTGACGGTCAACACGGCGGAGGGCGCGGCCTATGGCGCGGCGCTGCTGGCGGCGGTGGGGGCGGGAGAATTTTCCAGCGTGGAAAAAGCCTGCCAGGTGGCGATTCGCGTTACCGGCAAGACTCTGCCCGAAGCGGAGCAAGTTAACGCCTACGCGAAATCCTACGCCCTTTACCAGGAACTCTATCCGGCGCTGAAAAATTCTTTTGCCCAAATGGGCCGTTAATCATCGAGCGGGCTGCGCACCGCCCCCGCGCCGCGCTGGAGAACGTGAGTGTAAATCATGGTGGTTTTGACATCTTTGTGGCCGAGCAGTTCCTGCACAGTACGAATGTCGTAGCCGTTTTGCAGCAGTTGGGTGGCAAAACTGTGGCGAAAGGTGTGCGGCGAAACGGGTTTGTGGATGGCGGTGGCTTCGGCGGCGATTTTGATGGCGCGCTGAAGCACGGTTTCATCGAGATGGTGGCGGCGGATTTGGCCGTCCAGGGGGTCGAGCGAGCGCTGGCGGGCGGGAAAAAGGTATTGCCAGGGAAATTGGCGCGCGGCGGAGGAATATTTTACGGCGAGGGCGTAGGGCAGCGCAACCTCGCCAAAACCTTCCGCCAGGTCGCGCTGGTGAATTTCGTAGACGGATTGCATTTGTTGGCGCAGGGAGGCGGTCAGCGCTTCGGGCAGGGGGGTGGCGCGGTCATTTTCGCCTTTGCCATCGCGGACGATGATTTGGTGGTTGGCAAAATCAATGTCTTTGATGCGCAGGCGCAGGCATTCCATGAGTCGCAGGCCAGCGCCGTAGAGCAGCTGCGTCATCAGGCGGGGCGTTCCGCTGAGGTGGTTGATGACGGCGAGCGCCTCGGCTTTGCTGAGCACGGTGGGCAGGCGTTTGCCATGTTTGGCGTGGATGTTGTCGGCTGGGAATTCGATTTCGCGCAGGAGGAGGTTGCGGTAAAGGAAGAGGATGGCGCTGATGGCCTGGTTCTGGCTGGAGGCGGCCATTTTCCGCTCGATGGCGAGGTACTGGACGAAGGCCTGGATCTCGGGCAGGCCCATTTCTTGCGGATGGCGTTTGTGGTGGAAGAGGATGAAGCGGCGGTTCCAGTCTACGTAGGTTTCTTCGGTGCGAGACGAGTAATGTTTGGCGCGCAAAACGTCACGCAATTGGTCGAGCAGTTTTTTGGGTGGCATAGGTTTGTTCTGTTTTTGGAGAGTGGTCAGCCAACTGGTTTCCCAGCATATTCCGGCGGGATAAATCCCTGCCTCAG
>JAVHNW010000320.1:0-9126 GCA_036169755.1 bacterium
CTTGCCCCTGCTGGGCGAAGAGACACTTTTCCAAAGCACTGTTCAACGCCTGGATGAACTGCTTCCGCCCGAACGTATTTTGGTCGTCACCGTTGCCGAACAGGCGCGCGCAATGAGGACGCAGTGCCCCCAAATCCCCGCCGAAAACTACCTGATTGAACCGGCCCCGCGTGGAACCGCCTCGGTGGTTGGCCTGGCCGCCGCTGTCTTACATCAGCGCGACCCGCAAGCCGTCATGGCCGTTTTGCCCGCTGACCACTACATCCGCAACCGCGACCTTTTCCACTACCTGCTGGGCGCCGCTGTGGATGTCGCCCGCGCTGGCTACCTGGTGACGCTCGGCATTACACCCAGCCACCCTTCCACCGCCTACGGCTACATTCAGCAGGGCAGACCGCTGCCCGGCGTGTTTCGCTACCCCACCTACGGCGTGCAGCGCTTCAAGGAAAAACCCGACCATGCCGCCGCCGCCGCCATGCTGCGAAGCGGTGACCACTCCTGGAACAGCGGCATGTTCATCTGGACAACGGAAAGCATCCTGGCTGAGATTGAGCGCCAGATGCCGGAACTCGCCGCCAGCCTGCAGCAAATCGTCAGCGCGCCGCAGCGTGAAGCGGCGCTCGAAACAGTTTGGCCCACCCTGAAGGTGGAAACCATTGACTACGGCGTGATGGAAAAAGCCGCCAAGGTAGCAGTTCTCCCGGCGGGCGGCCTCGGCTGGAGCGATGTTGGCTCCTGGGATTCGCTCTTTGAAGTTTTGCTGCCCGACATGAATGGCAATGTTGCTTTTCGCGCCCAACATTTGGCGCTCGATACCCATAACAGCCTGGTCTACGCGGCGGATAGTGACCGACTGGTGGTCACCATCGGCATGGACGACATCGTCGTTGTGGAAACCAGAGACGTGTTATTAATTTGCAAAACCGACCAATCGCAAAAAGTGAAGGAAGTCGTGGCGCATTTGAATAAACACAACCAGCAAGATTACTTGTAGCCCGTCTGGGTTGCGGAGGTCAAATGGAAGCCTATTGCATGAAATGTAAAACCAAGCGCGAAATTAGCAACGCGCAAGCCACCTTCAACGCGGCGGGCGCGCCCGTCACGCGCGGAACCTGCCCGGTTTGCGGCACCGCGCTTTATCGCACCGGGCGCACTGATGCCCACGCCGGTCTGGAAGCCCCCAAACGCGAGGAAAAACGCGCTGGAAAATTGGTCATCGTTGAATCTCCGGCCAAAGCCAAAACAGTTGGCCGCTTTTTGGGCAAGGGCTACACCGTGCGCGCCTCGGTCGGCCATGTGCGCGATTTGCTGCGCTCGCAGCTTTCAGTGGACGTGGAGAATCATTTTGCGCCCAAATATCGCGTCCCCAACGAAAAGACCAAAATTGTCAAAGAAATTAAGCAGCTGGCTAAAACTCACGCCGAAATTTACCTGGCAACCGACCCCGACCGCGAAGGCGAAGCCATCTCCTGGCATTTAATGGAAGCCAGTGATATGCCCCAGCGGCTGGTCAAACGGGTGGTTTTTCACGAAATCACCGAACCCGCCATCGCCGAAGCCTTTGGGCATCCGCGCGAAATTGACATGAATCTCGTCAATGCCCAGCAGGCGCGCCGCGTGCTCGACCGGCTGGTGGGGTACAGCATCAGCCCGATTTTGTGGGAGAAGGTGCGCTCGCGCCTGTCAGCGGGGCGAGTCCAATCGGTGGCGCTGCGGCTGATTGTGGAACGCGAAAAACAAATTGACGATTTTACCCCGCAGGAATATTGGACCATCGCCGCCGAGCTGCGCCCTCAGGGCGGCAAACAATCTTTTGTAGCGAAACTGGTTCGGGTGGACGAGCGCGAGCCGGAACTAAACTCTCAGGCGCAGACCACGCCCTACCTGGCGGATATGCAGTCGGCGGCGTACACCATCAGCAAAATCAAACGCGGCGAGCGGCGGCGCAAACCCTCCTCCCCGTTCATCACTTCCACCCTTCAGCAGGAAGCCTCGCGCAAATTGGGTTTCACCGCCAAGCGCACGATGGGGCTGGCGCAAAAATTATACGAAGGTCTGGACGTGGGTGAAGGCGGCAACACCGGCCTGATTACCTACATGCGTACCGATTCGACCACAATTTCGCAGCTGGCGCGTGAAGAAGCCCGCCGATTTATTGTTGAGCGCTACGGCAATGATTTTTTGCCGCCCCAGCCGCCCGAATATAAAACCCGCGCGGTGGGCGCGCAGGAGGCGCACGAAGCCATCCGCCCCACCTCGGCCTTCCGCGACCCGGACAAGGTGAAGGCCTTCCTGGAACCGGCTATGTTTAAGTTGTACCAGCTTGTCTGGCAGCGCTTCATGGCCTCGCAAATGGAATCGGCGGCGTATGACACGCTTTCAGTCGAAGTGACCGGCCAGGGTAAGCGCGTCTACGTACTGCGGGCGGCGGGCTCTGCCGTCAAATTCCCCGGTTTTTTGGTGGTGTACGAAGAATCCCGCGATGACGACATCAAAAATGAAGATGACGATAACGTGCGCATTCCCGCCAAAATTGAGGAGGGCCAGCCGCAAAGCCTGGTGCGTCTGCTGCCAGAACAGCATTTCACCCAGCCGCCGCCCCGTTTTTCGGAAGCCTCGCTGGTGCAGGAACTGGAATCCTACGGCATTGGCCGCCCCTCCACCTATGCGCCGACCCTTTCCACCATCCAGGACCGTGGTTATGTGGTCAGGGTGGAAAAGCGTTTGCAGCCCACCGAAACCGGCGCGCTGGTCAACGATTTGATGCTGCGCTATTTCCCGGAAATTGTGGATGTAAATTTCACCGCTCAGATGGAATCAGACCTGGATAAGGTGGCCGAGGGCGAAGCCGATTGGACCGCCGTGATGGACGCTTTTTATCAGCCCTTCGCGCTCAAAGTGCAGCAGGCCCAGGCCGAAATGCCCGTCAGCAAAAGCGGCCCCGAACCGATTGGCCGCGCCTGCCCGGATTGTGGCCGCGACCTGGTGATTCGCTACGGGCGTTTTGGCAAATTCATCTCCTGTTCGGGTTTTCCTGAATGCCGCCACACCGAACCCTGGCTGGAAAAAATCGGCGTGACCTGCCCCAAAGACCACGGCGAAATTGTCGAGCGAAAAACCCGCAAAGGCCGCGTCTTTTTTGGCTGCGCCAACTACCCAGACTGCGACTTCACCTCGTGGAAGCGCCCGCTGGCTGCCGCCTGCCCGCATTGCGGCGGCATGTTGGTCGTCTCCAATAAACGCGAGGCGCAGTGCCTGGACTGCCAGGAATCCATTACATTAGATTCGCTCACCGCCGAAGCCGCCGCCGAGTAGTATACCCAGGACCCCGCCGCAATTTATGGCGATGGTTTCCCGCGGAGTCATGTATAATAATCGTATCTCTTCGCCGCATTGATCTACAAGGAGCGCTTCATGACTACCCTGACTGACCTCATCAAAAAGCCCATTGTGCAGGTAGTGCTTGCTCTGATTGTTGGATTGGCTTTTGGCCTGCTCTTTGCCTGGCAAATTTGGCCGGTTGATGTGATTGACCAGCCCGCCGATAAACTCCGGCCCGATTTGCGCGTGGAATACATGCGCATGGCAATTGACTCTTTCGCTGTCAACGGAGACTTAAACCTGGCGGCGCGCCGCTACGCTGACTTGGGTGACTCGGCTTTTGCCACCTTCCAGGAAGTAAAAGCCAACCCCGGCGCAAGCAACCCTCAGGCAATTTCCATTCTGGAGCAGCAGTTCAGCCAGGCTGGGCTGATGTCGCCCAGCGCCCCCGCTACAGCCGAGACTACATCTGGCGGCGCCAACGGGCTGCTGACGCTGGCGGCGATTGTTGGCGGGCTGATTGCCCTGGTGGCGATTGGCGGCGCGGCCTACTACCTCTTCCGTGGCTCGCGTCACGCGGGCGTTCCGGCTTCCGCCGCCGCCCAGGCCGCCGAAATCAGCCGCAATGTGGAAAAAACAGATTTCACGACCGGCGGCGCCCAGGTTCCGCCGGTGGCCCAATACGTCACCACCTATGTTTTGGGAGATGACCTGTTCGATGACTCATTCAGCATTGACTCTCCGGCGGGCGAATTTCTGGGCGAATGCGGCGTTGGCATTTCTGAAACTATCGGCGTTGGTGACCCCAAAAAAGTGACCGCCTTTGAAGTGTGGATGTTTGACAAAAACGACATTCAGACCGTCACCAAGGTTTTGATGAGCGCGCACGCCTTTGCGGATGCTGCGCTGCGCACCAAGTTGGAATCCAAAGGTGAATTATTCGAGGCCGCGCCGCGCAGCCAGGTGGTGCTCGAAACCCAAACCCTGCAAATGGTCGTCTCGGTGATGGATTCGCAGTATGGTCAGGGCGCCCTGCCCGATGAAAGTTACTTTGAGCGCATCACGCTCGAACTGGCAATCTGGTCCAAATAACACGCTGTGCTATCAAAAAAGCGCCGTTCACCGGCGCTTTTTTGATGTTAATGACTGGCCGCGCAGTTAGTTGATTTCCAGAATTTTTAGCCGGATTTTACCACCGGGGGTATCCACATCCACCACGTCACCTACGTGATGTTCCATCAGCGCGCGCCCGTAGGGCGATTCGTGCGAAATCTTCCCGGCGCGCGGGTCGGCTTCTTTTGCGCCGACAATGTAGAAAACTTCCGGTTCGAAATCTGCTTCTTGAATGGTGACGGTGGAGCCCACGAAAACGACCTCCCCTTTACTGGTGGATTCTTCCACGATGATGGCGTTATTGAGGATATATTCCAATTCCTGGATGTGGCCTTCGATGAAGCCCTGGTCTTCCTTGGCCTTGATGTAGTCGGCGTTTTCTGACAGGTCGCCCATTTGGATGGCGTCGCGCAGCCGCCGCGAAAGGGCCTCGCGCTGGGGGCCTTTCAGGTCGGCTAATTCGGCGCGGAGTTTTTCGGCGCCTTCGGCGGTGAGGTAGGTTGGTTCAGATTGAGCCATAATATCTCCGGTTCGGATGAAAAAGTAGTTGAAATTTCACGGTTTGAGGAAAGGGTCGAACAGGCGTTGATGTTCCTCCACGGCGTAGCGGTCGGTCATTCCGGCGATGTGGTCGCAGATGGTACGTTCCAATCCGCGCAGCGCAATCAGCGCTTGCACGTGGCCGGGCAAAATGGCCGGTTCGGCGCGGTAGGCGTTGAATAAATCGCTGATGATGCGCTCGGCTTTGACGGCCATGCGCACCACGCGGTAGTGCCGGTAGAGTTTTTGGTAGAGAAAATCTTTTAACTCGCGGTTGCGGCGCTGCATGTCTTCGCTGTAGCCGATGACGTTGTAGGCCAGTTTTTGCAAATCCAGCGCCGATTTGGCGGCGCTGTTTTTCAGGCGCTCATCGGTGGCGTGAATCATGTCGGTCACCATCATGCCCACCAGGTGGCGAATCATGCGGTGGCGTTCCAGGTCATCGAGGGTTGGGCCGCGCCAGTTGAAGGTGCTGGCGAGAATTTCCCACAGGGCAATTCCCTCCAACTGCGGCGGGCGAATCATGCCGGAGCGCAGGCCGTCATCCAGGTCATGGGTGGTGTAGGCCAACTCATCGGCCACATTGGCGATTTGGGTTTCCAGGTTGCCGCGCAGGTCGGGGGCAAAATCGCGCGCGTCCGACAGGTCATATTCCGATTCGTGTTTGACCATGCCTTCGCGCACTTCGTAGGTCAGGTTCAACCCAGGGAATTCCGGGTAGCGCTGTTCCAACTCGGTGACGATGCGGAAGGATTGTTTGTTGTGGTCGAAACCGTTGTAATCCTTCATCAGCCGCGCCAGCGCCACTTCACCAGAGTGGCCGAAGGGCGAATGCCCCAGGTCGTGCGCCAGGCAGATTGCTTCCACCAGGTCTTCGTTGGCGCCCAGCGCGCGCGCCAGCGTTCGGCCAATTTGCGAAACTTCCAGCGTGTGAGTCAGCCGGGTGCGAAAGTAATCGCCTTCAAAGTTGATGAAAACCTGGGTTTTATATTCCAAACGCCGAAAAGCGGTGGTATGCAAAATGCGGTCGCGGTCACGCTGAAAGGAGGTGCGATATTCCGGCTCGCCATCCAGGTAGGCGCGGCCTTTGCTGTCTCTGCTGCGCGTTCCGTAAGGCGCCAGCGATTTTTCTTCCAGTTCTTCCAGCAGCGTGCGGTCAAAGTACATGCTTCACCTCCGTGAGATGAAAAGACCTCCGAGATTTGAGAGACCTCGGAGGTCTCGTGCAAAGTGGGGCGAGAGGGGGTCGAACCCTCACGTTGTTGCCAACGACAGATTTTAAGTCTGTTGCGTCTGCCGATTCCGCCATCGCCCCGGGGACTTTATTTTATCGCAAGCGGGGATTCCGTCAAGGCGAATAGCGGCCATCCTGTATAATCGCCCCATGTTTCGTAACGTTGCCTCCTTGTTTGGCTTCAGCCGCGCCTCCTCGTACCTGATGGGCGTTTTTTTTCTGCTCTGTCTGCTGATTATTTACGTCTGGCAGCCGCTGGTCGTGGAATATGCCGCAATTGTGCGCGCTTACGCTGCCCAGGGCTATCCCTGGTACCGCCTGGTGGATTGGCTGCTGCTGGGAATTTTCGCCTTCCTGTCCATCACCATCATGGCCCGCGCCAATTTAAAAACGGATAGCCTGATTTTTCTGGTCGGCCTGGGCGGCGGCCTGGTCATCGAAAGTTGGGGGACGCAAACCAACTTGTGGCATTACTACACCGCCGAGCGTCCGCCGTTGTGGATTTTGCCCGCCTGGCCGATTGCCAGCCTGAGCATTGACCGCCTGACTCGCGCCCTGCGGCGTTTCAGCGCGCCGATAGGCCCGCGCCCCTTCCGCGCCGCCTACTGGAGCATTTTCCCCGCCTTCTACGCGCTGCTGCTCTGTTTTGTCTTTCCCACCCTGGAAAAACCCTACACCCTGGCCGCCCTGCTGATTTGCGCCCTGCTGATTCTCACTCCCACCGACCAGCGCCTCGCCGTGTTGGTTTTTCTGGCCGGTTCCGGGCTGGGCTATTTTCTGGAACGCTGGGGAACCACCCGCGGCTGTTGGATTTACTACACCAATCAGACCCCGCCCGTTTTTGCCGTGTTCGCGCACGGCATGGCCGCAGTCGCTTTTTGGCGCAGCGGCCTATTGTTGCAACAACTCGCCTGCCGCTGGAGTGCGCGCCCATGAATCCCTTGCCCCTTTCCCGCTCCAAAGCCATTCTCTACCTGGTCATCGCCGCCGTATTGTGGAGCACCAGCGGAATTGTCATCAAACTCGTTCCCTGGCAGCCGCTGGCCGTTGTCGCCGGGCGCAGCCTCTTCTCCAGCCTGGTCTTCCTCCTTTACCTGCGGCGTTTTCCGCGGCGCATCAACCGCTGGCAGCTGGTCGCCGCCCTCAGTTACATCCTGACCCAAATTCTCTACGTCTCCTCGCTTCGGCTGACTGCCGCCGCCAATTCCATTTTCTTGCAATACACCGCCCCGCTCTACATCGTTGTCCTCGGCTACTGGCTGCTGCGTGAAAAACCCTCCGCCGCAGATTGGCTGGCCCTGCCGGTGATTTTTGCCGGAATGGCGCTTTTTCTCGGCGACAGCCTGAGCGCGGGCAGCGGCTGGGGAAACTTTCTCGCCGCCCTGAGCGGCATCGCCCTGGCGCTGATGACGGTGGCCCTGCGCGCCCAAAAAGACGGTTCGCCAGCCGAAAGTTTTCTGCTGGCGAACCTGTTTACGGCCACGTTTGGCTTTTATTTTGTTGTTCAACAACCCTGGACCTGGGCCAACTGGCTCGGCATCGCCTACCTCGGCCTGCTGCAGGTTGGGCTGGCATTTTTGCTGTATGCGATTGCCATCAAAACCATCCCGGCCCTCGAAGCCACGCTGATTGGTACGCTGGAGCCCATCCTCAACCCGGTGTGGGTTTTTTTGTTTCTGGCAGAGCGCCCCGGCCCGCTGGCCCTGGCGGGCGCCCTGCTCGTTTTTATGGGGGTCGTCATCAGCGCGGTCAAGGCCGGGCGCGATTAACGCCAGATTTTCGCCAACTCATTCAGCGCCCGATAGTACGGCTCAATGCTGGGGATGTAGTGCGCCTCGTTTTTGCTGTGCGGCCCGATGCCGGACTGCCCCCAGACGACTGCCTGCCCGCCGGGCGCGAATCGCGCGCTGGTGCCGGGCAGTTTCCGGCTGATTTTTGCCTCCGCGCCCGAAGCCGTTTTCACCGCTGAAAGCAGCGCCAGCAGCGCCGGGTTTTCCGGGCTGCAGGCCACGCCGTTTTCCAGCACCGAGAAACTTGTTTCCAGCCCATTTTCGGCGCAGTAGGCCTCCACCTTCGACTTCAGCCCCTCGACATCATCGCCCGGAATGGGGCGAATTTCCACGCCGAGAATGCCTTCCGCCGCGCTGATGTTGTACACGCCGGGTGTGCCAACCCGGATGAAGGGAAATTTGGCCTGCGACTGCCAGCCGTCCGCCGATTTGAGAGTCAGATTTTGGTTGAAGATTTCGCTCAGCGCGGCGCGGGCGGCAATCAATTTTTCGCTCAGGTCGCCGCTGCCGCTGATGCCGCTGTGCGCTTTTACGCCGCGCGCGATAACGTCAAAGCGCATCACGCCCCGGTTTTCCACGCAAACTTCGCCAAAGAGTTCATTGCCTTTTTCGCCGGTACGCTCTCCGGCGATGAATAAATCTGGCGTGTAGCCGGTTTCTGCCTGCAAGGTTTTGAGAACAAAAGGCGTGCCCCAGGCTTCGCTTTCGCCGTTTTCTTCGTTGCCGACCAGCAGCAGGGCAAGGTTGGGGAAGGGTTTGCCCGCTTTGAGCGTGTCTTTCATCCAAACCAGGTAGGTGGCGACTACGGTTTTCATATCCGCCGCGCCGCGCCCGTAGAGATAATCGCCTTCGATGCGCGGGGTGAATTGGCTGTCATCGGGTTCCGGTTCGACCACGTCAAAATGTCCGGTGAGCAAAATTTTGCCCTCAGCGCCTCGCGCGCTGGACGAGGAAAATTGGGCGTAGACTGCCGGGTATTTTCCATCAAAGTAGCGCACTTCCAGGCCGTGACCCCGCAAATAGTCGTAGATGAAAGTTCCGGCGCGGTGAACTTCGTCCAGGCGTTCGTTCGGGCAGGCGGTGACGCTGGGGATGCGTATCAACTTTTGGGCCAGGTCGAGTATCTCG
>JAVHNW010000321.1:0-9114 GCA_036169755.1 bacterium
GCGCTGGCCCCGCTGGCGCTGACTCGTCAGCGCGCCGAGCTGGCGCGGCTTTCGCGCCGCGAGGTTTTGCTGGGCCTGCTTTCGGGTATTTTTTTGGCGGCGCACTTCGCCACCTGGATTTCTTCGCTGGAATTTACCAGTGTCGCCAGTTCGGTGGTGCTGGTGACGACTACGCCGCTGTGGGTGGCGCTGGCCGCGCCGCTGGTTTTGAAAGAATCCATTCAGCGCGGGGTGTGGCTGGGGATGGCGCTGGCGCTGGCCGGGGGGATATTGGTCGCCCTCAGCCAGGATTCTGCCGCAGGAGCGGGAGCCAGGCCGCTGTGGGGAAATTTCCTGGCGGTGAGCGGCGCCTGGGCGGCGGCGGGCTATCTGTTAATCGGGCGTCATCTGCGCGAGCGGCTTTCCCTCATCGCCTATATTTTTATCGTGTACGGCATGGCCGCGCTGACGTTGTTGGGCGTGATGCTGGCCGCCGGACAGACACCTTTTGGTTATTCGCCCGCCGTTTATGGCTGGTTGGTGGCGCTGGCGTTGATTCCGCAGCTGCTCGGTCACAGCACTTTCAACTGGGCGTTGGGGCGTCTGCCCGCTTCGTTCGTCTCGATCACGCTGCTGGGTGAGCCGGTCGGTTCAATAATTTTGGCGTTTCTGATTTTAAAGGAAAGCCCCTCCGGGCTGGAATTGGCCGGAGGGGCTTGTATTTTGCTGGGAATTTTTCTCGCTTCAGCCCAGCCACCAGCCCAGGCCAAAACGCGCCAGTAGCGCCGCCGCCAGCGCAACAATGACGGTGATGAGTGTAATCCACAACATACCTTTGGTGCCCAATTCGCGGCGCAGCATGATGAGGGTTGCCACGCAAGGGACGTAGAAAACCACAAAAACGGTAAAGGTGAAAAGTTGGGTGGGGGTCATGACGGCGCCAAAGTTCATGCTGCCGAGCGCCTGGCCGAGCATGACCAGCGAAAGTTCTTTGCGCAGAATGCCAAAAAGCAGGGGCACGCCGGTTTCAAAGGGCAGGCCCATCAGCCAGGTGAAGGGCCAGGCCAGCCAGTTGAGCAGGGATGAGATTTTGAAGAAGTTCATCAGCGCCAGCACCGCGCTGCCAGCAATCAGTGTCGGCCAGGCTTCGACCACAAATTCGCGGATGCGGAACCAGGCTTTGTTGAAAACGGCTTTGATGGTCGGCGTGCGGTAGGGTGGAATTTCGAGAATCAGCCCCGGCGTATCTTCGGGCAGCAGCCCAGAGAGGATGCGCCCGGTCAGCGCAATCACAAATAAATTGAAGACGTACAGCCCCAGCGCGGCCAGCGGCCCCAGGTAAAACGCCACCAGCCCGAAAACCACCGACAGCCGCGCCGCGCAGGGGACGAGGGTTGCCAGCGCGGCGGCGATGAATCGATCACGCGGCTCTTCCAGCGTGCGGGTGGACATGACCGCCGGGACGTTGCAGCCATAGCCCAAAATGAAGGGCACAATTGCCTTGCCGTGCAAACCGATGCGGTGCATCAGACTGTCCATCAAAAACGCCACGCGCGGCAGGTAGCCGACATCTTCCAGCACCCCCAGGCCGAGCAGAAAAGGCAGCAGGTAGGGCAAAACTATCGCCACGCCCGCCGAAACGCCCTGAAAAATGCCGACTGCCAGCGCCAAAATTAACCCCTGCGCGCCCAGCCCGGCGGTCAGGCGCAGCGTCATCAAATCGAAGAGTGCCAAAAGCGGCGGCTCTAGCAAACGGCCAATGCCATACACCGTTTGAAAAAAAGCCAGCAGAATCACCAGCAGCGCCACATATCCCCACAGCGGATGCAGCAAAATATCGTCCAGCCAATCGCGCCAGGTGAGGGTGCGCGCGCCAGGCTGAACAAAACGTCCGGCCAGTTCCTGCGCCTGAACGTGCCGCTCTTGCGCCGTAGCGGCGGGCTTCAGCCGCTCGCCCGGCGCCTGATGCGCCGCCTCCAGCGCCGCCAAAAACAGACCGCGCACGCCGCGCCCCTTGCTGGCAACCAGCGGCAAAACCGGCAGGCCCAGCGCGCGCGCCAGGCCGGGGCCGTCCACCTTCAGGCCCAGGCGCAGGGCTTCATCCATCATATTCAGCGCCAAAACCAGCGGCTGATTCACCGTCAATAATTCCAACGTCAATTCCAGCGACTGCGCCAGGTGCGAGGCATCCGCCACATTCACCACCGCTTCCACCTCGCGCGACTCCAAATATTGTTTGGCAACCGCCTCGGCGGGGTTCGAGCCGCTCATCAAATAGGTGCCGGGCAAATCCACCAAATCAATCACCTGCCCGGCCACGCGCACTTTGCTCTCGGTAAACGTGACGGTTGTGCCGTGAAAGTTTCCCGTTTCGGCCTTGTACCCGGCCACCTGATTAAACAAGGTGGATTTACCACAGTTGGGGCGTCCCACCAACGCTATGCGCATTCGAGCGCCTCCACCAAAATTTTTTGCGCCACGCCGCGCCCCAGCGCAATTTCACGCCCGGCCACCTCCACCAGAAGCGGGCCGCGCAGCGGAGCCATGCGCACAATCCGCGCCTGGTCGCCGGGGTACAAACCATGCTGCAGCAAACGTTCTTCAAACTTTCCGCCGCCGTCAAAACCGACAACACGCAAATTTATTCCCAAACCGGCATCAATTAATCGCATTTTTTTACCTTTCAGAACAAAATTCTGTAGCGTGATTATACCCAGCCTGCCCGTGATAATCTCACCCGCTTGCCAGATGGGATAAAATCAGCGCGCGGCATCCATCTCACGCTGCAAAAAGGCTGACGAAATGAAAAAAACATTTTTGCTTTTTTGGATAAAAAGCGGGCTTTGCCTGGCGCTGACAGCCTGTTCCGCGCCCAGCCCGACGTTGGCATTTCCCACCGAATCCGCCACCCGCGCGCCGCTGGCGACTCCCAGGCTGGTGACAG
The DNA here is from genome assembly GCA_036169755.1 of bacterium. Lineage (GTDB taxonomy): Bacteria > Chloroflexota > Anaerolineae > Anaerolineales > Villigracilaceae > UBA8950. The sequence goes on from JAVHNW010000321.1 coordinate 2,924, forward strand.
CCACCCCCGCCGCCAGCAAGACGGCTGCCAGCGCGCAATCCTTCCCCTCACCGGCGGCGGAAAACACCTCCGCGGCCTGCGCCTACGTTTGGGCCTCCCAGCCGCTCGACGAGCTTTCTTCCGCCCTGCTCGCCAGCCTGCAAGCCAGCGGCCTGAACGCGGAATCTGCCGCCGCCAGCGCCTACGGTGAAAACTGCGTGGACGCGGGCGGCGCGGCGCTTTCATTTTCTGCCATGCAGACGGATTACAGCATCCGCCTGCGCGTGGATGATTTGCAGGACGAGCCGCGCCTGGGGCAAATGCTGTACGTTGTTTTGCTCAACCTGCAGGCGCGTTTTCCGCTGGAAACTACGCCCGGCCCCAACCCCGGCCAGATAACGCTGATTTTTTCGGCGGCTGGGGGCGAAACCCGGCTGAATTTCTCACGCGCCGAGGCGGTGGCGGCGCTGAATGCGGGAAAAAGCGGGCAGGAAATTTTGGGAGTTGGAAAATGAAAAAAGTAGAAGAGGAAGAAAGCCGCATGATGAAAGAGAAAATTAGCTTTATTGGCCCCGGCGTGATGGCCGAGGCGATGATTGCCGGGCTGCTGCGCCAAAAGCTGACCGCGCCGCAAAGGCTGACCGCCTGCGGGCCAGGCGCCGGGCGGCTGGAGGAACTTCATCAGAAATATGGCATCGCCATCAGCGCGGATTCTGCCGCCAGCGCGGCCAGCGCCGAGGTGGTGGTGCTTTCCGTCAAACCCCAAAAATTGAGCGCGGTGATGAAAACCCTGGCCGGTCAAATCGCGCCGGAGGCGCTGGTTTTGTCCATCGTGGCGGGCGCTTCGATGCAAAAAATTGGCGCGGGGCTGAAGCAGGCCGCCATCGTGCGCTCCATGCCCAACACGCCCGGCCAAATTGGCGCGGGAATCACGGTCTGGACGGCCTCCAGCGCCGTCAGCGTCGAACAGCAAAACCTGGCGCGCCAGATTTTGGGGGCGCTCGGCCAGGAAGTTTTTGTGGAAGATGAGCGCTACCTGGATATGGCGACTGCGCTTTCGGGCAGCGGCCCGGCCTACGTTTTTATTTTTATGGAGGCGCTGATTGATGCGGGTGTGCACATGGGTTTTCCGCGCCGCATTGCCGAGCAGCTGGTGCTGCAAACCCTGAAAGGCTCGGCAGATTTTTACGAGCAGGCCGGGCGCCACCCGGCGACTCTCCGCAACCAGGTCACTTCGCCGGGCGGCACCAGCGCCGAGGCGCTCTATTATTTGGAAAAAGCCGGTTTCCGCACCGCCATTTCACGCGCGGTCTGGGCGGCCTATCAGCGCTCGTTGGAATTGGGCAGGGAAAAGCCGGGGCATTTGAAAGACGAATAAGCGCGACAAAATGCGCCGAAGTTGGTGGCGCTGGGCCACACCTATCCATGCGGCAAAACGGCGCTGCGCCCAGCCAGAATTCACCTGGTGATTACCCACAACTCGCATCGCGGGGCTGAAGCCGCCTGCTCAGTTCATGGAAGTCCTTCGGACTGGCGCTCCAAGCCAGATTTACACTTGCACCTGGCAGCGCCCGCCAGGGCAGGTGTGCGACTTTCAAACCCTGAGGCAGGGATTTATCCCGCCGCATCAGGCTGCGCCAAGATGTGGGTAATCACCAAAATTCACCTATTGACAGCCAAAATAAAACGTGTAATAATTTCGGTATCGTTACCGGAAAAGATACCGAAAGCGAATCAATGCCTCCCCAGAAGCAATCCGTCACCATTCAGCATGTTGCCAAGACAGCGGGCGTTTCCGTTTCCACCGTTTCGCGCGTTCTCAACGGCAAAGTGGATGTGGCGGAGGAAACCAAACAGCGCATCGAAGGCGTCATCAAAGACCTCGGCTACACCTCCAGCCTGGCGGCGCGCAGTATGCGCAGCAAAAAAAATTACCTGGTCGGGCTGATTATGCCCGACATCGCCTACCCCTTCGCCTGGGAAGTGATGAAAGGCGTCAACCGCGCCATTGCCGAATCAGATTATGACCTGCTGGTCTACACTCGCGGCGATGTGCGTAAATATGGCACCGCCGCCCACGAACAACAAATCGTCTCCCTGCTCAATAATTCCATCACCGATGGGCTGCTGATTGTGGCCCCAGTATCGGAAGAATTCTTCTCCAATGCGCCGATTGTCTCGGTGGATCACCTGGCGATCAGGCCCGGCTACCCCTCGGTACACTCCACCAACTACGAGGGCGCGCAACAAGCGCTGCGCTACCTGCTCAGCCTGGGGCACCGCCGCATCGGCTATATTTCTGGGCGCGGAGAATTACTCAGCTCACAACGCCGATTCCAGGCGTATCGGGATGTCCTGGCGGAGGCCGGAATCGACTTCGATGAGGCGCTCATCACCCCGGGCGACTACACCACTCCCACGGGTTACCTCTGCGCCAAACAGCTGCTGGGCCTGCCCCAGCCGCCGAGCGCCATCTTCGCCGCCAACGACCAATCGGCGATGGGTGTTTATCAGGCGGCGCAAGAGATGAACCTGCGCATCCCCGAAGATATTTCCGTTGTCGGCTTCGACAATATCCCCGAAGCCGCCTACCTGAACCTGACCACCGTAGATCAATTTATTGCCGAAATGGGATATCTGGCCGCCAAGACTCTCTTCCGGCTGATTGAGGGCCAAACGCTGGAGACGAAAATTCAGCAATTGCCCACCCGGCTGGTGGTACGCGGTTCCTGCCAGGCTTTCCTTCCAGAACGAGCAAGCGCAAGTTAAATGTAAAAATTTGGCTTGCGTTTTCTTTTTGCTCTTACCGGTAACGATACCGGTAACGATTTAGTAAAAATACAAGTCCGAAAACGGAGGCGCTTCCCCAAAAAAAAATTCTTTCACTTTCCACCGTTTCCCATCATCTGTTTATTCTCACCCTTCAAGGAGAAGAAAATGACCCGCAAGATTAGCACCCTCTTGAGCATTTTGCTCGCCGTCTCGTTTGTTTTGGCCGCCTGCGCCCCCGCCGCCCCGGCCACCGAAGCGCCCGCCGCCCCGGCTGACGCCACTACTGCTCCGGCAGCTGACGCCACCGCTGCACCCGCCGCCGGAAAAACCGTCCTCAAAGTCTGGTCGTTCACCAACGAAATCAACACCATGGCGATTGCCTTTGAAGGCAAGCACCCCGAAGTGGACGTGCAATACACCATGATTCCGATGACCAACGGCGAATATCAGACCAAACTGAAGGCCGCCCTCGGCACCGCTGATGCGCCCGATGTGATTGCCCTCGAAGCCTCCTTCGTCAAAAGCTATGTTGAAAGCGACATGCTGGCCGACCTGGGCAGCCTGCTGCCGGATGCCAAAGCCGCCAACACCTACACCTTCGTGACCGATGTCGGCTCCAACGCCGGTGTCACCAAGGCCTATGCCTACCAGGCGACCCCCGGCGCGCTCTTCTATCGCCGCAGCCTGGCGATTGAATACTTCGGCACGGATGACCCCGCCAAAATCCAGGAATTGCTGGCGGATATGGACAAGTACACCGCCGCCGCCGAAGTTATCAAACAGAAATCGGACGGGAACACCTACATGGTTGCCTCCAGCGGCGACTTTCAGAATCCCTTCTTCAGCAACCGCGCCCAGCCCTGGGTGGTGGATGGCAAAGTAGTGGTTGACCCGATGGTTGATAAATATATCGCCACCGCCAAACTGTTCCGCGACAACGGCTACGAAGCCCAGGCGCAGCAGTGGCAGGAAGGCTGGTTCGCCGGCATGAACGACAGCCTGGTGGACGCCAATGGCAACGCCAAGAAGGTCTTCTCGTATTTCCTGCCGACCTGGGGCCTGCCCTACGTTCTGGCCCCCAATGCCAAATCGGCGGATGGCGCGCACGACACCAGCGGCGATTGGGCCGTCATCACCGGGCCACTCCCCTACCAGTGGGGCGGCACCTGGCTGGGCATCCTCAAAGACAGCCCGAACATGGACCTCGCCAAAGAATTCATCCGCTTCTCGACCCTGGACGAGGAAACCCTGACCAACTGGGCGACCGGCGTCTACACCAACGATTATCTCAAGGCGATTGACCCGAACGTGGCCCCCGACCAACAGCAGGCCCCCGGCGATTTCGTCTCCAGCCAAAACGTGGTGGAGAAAATCATCGCCTCCTTCGACGGCTCTGACCTGAGCAAATTCCTGGGCGGACAGAACTCCTACGCCGGCTTTGCCGCCGCCGCTCCTTCCGTCAACGCCAAACTGCTGCAAGGTTCCGATGACGCCATTCAGCGCGCGCTGAATGACCCCATCAACCAATACCTCAACGGCGCCACGACACTCGATGAAATGTGGGCCGCCTGGAAAGACGGCGTCCGCAACGAATTTCCTGATTTGATTATCCCGTAAGTCGGCAAGAATGGTTTATCATGGGTCAGTGCGTCATCCGATGCACTGACCCATTTGGAGGAAAGAGACATGCAAATTTTAGCCAAATTTCGTAGGAATTATTTTGGGGTTCTTTTTCTCATCCCGTTCATTGTCGCCTTTCTACTTTTCGGGCTGTTCCCGGTCTATAACACCATCGCGCTGAGTTTCACCAATACCACGCTGATGACCTCCAACGCCGAATTCATCGGGCTGAAAAACTTTGAGCGCCTGTTTGCAGACGGGGTTTTCCTGAATGCCATCGGCAACACCTGGCTGTTGTGGATACTGAATTTCATCCCGCAAATTGGGATTGCCATGCTGCTTTCGGTTTGGTTCACCAATGCGCGGCTGCGCATCAAGGCTGTCGGCGTGTGGCGCGCTTTGTTCTTTTTGCCCAATTTGCTGATGCCCGCCGCCGTGGCCTCCCTCTTTTTCAGCCTATTTTCCTATTTCGGCCCGATGAATCAGTTTCTCGTCCAAAACGGTTTTCTGCCCGAGGCGATGCACTTTTTGCAGAGCAAGGAAATCGCCCGCGGGCTGGTGATTTTCATCCAGTGGTGGATGTGGTTCGGCAATACCATCATCATTTTGATGGCCGGAATGACCTCCATTCCGCTGGCGCTGTATGAGGCGGCCATGGTGGATGGCGCAACCGCCACGCAGATGTTCCGCCATATCACCCTGCCGCTGCTGAAGCCGATTCTGATTTACATTTTCGTCACCTCGCTGGTCGGTGGGATGCAGATGTTCGATATTCCCTACCTGCTGACAGATGGACGCGGCGCGCCGGCCTCTTCAATTTTGACCAACAATATGCTGATGTATCTCAAATTCAGCAGCAGCCAGGGACATATCGGCGCGGCCTCCTCAGTCGGCGTGATGATTTTCCTGATGACGAGCGTTTGCTCGTTGGGGATTTTCTACTTTTTGCGCGATAAAGACAGCAAAATCAGCCATCAGATGAAGTTTTAGGAGAAATAAACCATGGCGTATAAATTTTCCACCACCCTTTTCCGCGCGCTGATTTATCTGTTTTTGTTCGCGCTGCTGCTGATCACGCTGGCGCCGATTTGGCTGCTGATTGTGAATGCTACGCGCTCCACGGTTGAAATTCAACAAGGCGTGGCTTTTTTGCCCAGCACGCACGCGCTGGAAAATTACGGCATTTTGGTTGGGCGCGGGTTGGATATGCCGCGCGGCTTTATGAACAGCATGTTTTTAGCCATCGCCACCACCCTCGTCAGCGTTTATTTTTCACTGCTGACGGCCTACGGGCTGGTCGTGTACGACTTCCCCGGTAAAAAAATCTTTTACAACTTTATTCTGGTGCTGGTCATGCTGCCGATGCAGTTGTCCATCATCGGCTTTTACCAGTACATGTCTAAACTTGGGCTGACCGACTCGTACTGGGCGCTGATTTTGCCGAGCATTGCCTCAGCGGGCGCAGTTTTCTTCGGCAAACAATATCTCGAATCCGTCATCATCAGCGACCTGATTGACGCCGCGCGAATTGACGGCGCCAGCGAGCTGGGCATTTTCCACCGCGTGATGCTGCCCATCGCCACCCCCGGCGCGTTCACCATGGCGATTTTTGCCTTCATCGCCTCGTGGAACAATTTTTTCACGCCTTTTATTCTCATCTCGTCCATCAAAAAATACACCCTGCCCATGCTCGTTCAAACCCTGCGCGGCGATGTCTACCGCACCGAGTATGGCAGCATTTACCTAGGGCTGGCAATTACCATTGTGCCCATCATCATCATCTATGCCCTGTTCTCACGCTACATCGTCAGCGGCATTGC
>JAVHNW010000322.1:0-9099 GCA_036169755.1 bacterium
GCTGCACGCGCTGGCGTTCGGGCATTCCCGATATCACCTCCCGCTGATCCCGCTGATCGCGGTCTACTCGGCCAACGCCCTCGTCCACGCCCGCGAGATCTGGTCGGGTCGAGGCCGCTGGCAATGACCAGCAGCGAGGGAAAAATGGTCGCCAGCCGCCGGATCCAGGGGGCGATGTGTTTGTGCAGAAAACCCTGCATGATGACCTGCCCGGCCATGGTTCCCACGGAGGAGGACGAAAGCCCGCTGGCGAGCAGGGAAATTCCGAAGATGTATTGGGAGGCGCGTCCCAGCAGCGGTTCGAGCGTGCGATGGGCATCTTCGATGCTGCCGACATTTGTCAGCCCGGTTTGGTGGAAGGTGGCGGCGGCCATAATCAGCATCGCCATGTTAATCAGGCTGGCGGCGCCCATGGCGATGACCACGTCAATGATTTCGTAGTGAAAGAGTTTTTGCTGCATCTGCGGATTTTTGACGACAATCCGGCCCTGGGTCAGCGCGGAATGCAGATAAATGGCGTGCGGCATGACGGTTGCGCCCAAAATGCCGGTCGCCAGCAGTACACTTTCCACGCCGGAAAAGTGGGGTACCACTGCGTGATAGAGGACTGCGCCCAGGTCGGGTTTGACCAGGAACATTTCAATCAAATAGCTCAGCCCGACTACCCCAATAAAGGCGGTGATGGCGGCTTCCAGCGGGCGAAACCCGTAGCGTTCCAGCCCCAGAATGAGAAAAGTGATGATGGCGGTCAGCACGCCCGCCCAAATCAGTGGCATTCCGAAAAGTAGATTGAAGCCGAGCGCCGCGCCCAAAAATTCGGCCAGGTCGGTGGCAATCGCCACCAGTTCGGCAATCGCCCACATGCCCCACACCACCCAGCGCGGATAGTTGTCGCGGCAGTGTTCGGCCAGGTTGTGGGCGCTGGCAATTCCCAGTTTGGCCGTAAGTGTTTGGAGCAGCATCGCCTTCAGATTGGACGCCTCAATTACCCTGAGCAGTTCCAGCCCAAATTTTGCTCCGCCCTGAATGTTGGTGGCGAAATTTCCAGGGTCCATGTAGGCTACGCCGGCGATGAAGGCCGGGCCCATGAACGGCATCAGCCGCGCCAGCCAGCCTTTTTTGCTGGCGCCGGAAAGCACTTCTTTGGCCGATTTGACGGTTTGCGAATCGCCTTCCTGGATTTCTGAATGATTTAAATGTTCTTTGCTCACAAAAAGTACCTCCAAAATTGCGCCCGCGCACAGATTGATTTTTCTTTGCGTTTATCGTAGCACAAGTCGGGTAACTTTCAACCCAACGGCTACATTTTTCTCTTCGTAGGAAGCCGCGCGGCGGGCGGCGTTTTTACTGATTTGGCCCAACCAGCGGAAGGTTGTGAAAAACCACCGCGCCGCGCCGCTCGCGCCCGGCCTGACCTTGCGCGGCGCTCAGCGCGGCGCTCATGCCCAGCTCTTCAAAAATGGTGGTCGCTCGAAAGTGACAATCTACCGCCCAGGCGATTTGCCCGGCGCGGTCGTACAGCCGCCGCAAGGCCAGATAGGTCCAGGCCAAATCGGGGCGGGCGCGTACCTGCCGCAGAACCTGCATGGACTGAATCAGATGCGTTTCCACCTGTTCCCAATCTGGCGCAGGCTGGCGGCTGATGATTTCGGCCAGCAGGCGCCGACCGATGGCCTGCGCCCAGCGATTTTCGGCTTTTTGAGCATCTTCCAGCGCGCGCCGCGCCTGCATTTCGGCGGCCTCCAACTGCTCGTTATGAATCAGGCTTTCTGCCAGAAACAGGCGTGGCAGGTAGTCGAAAACCCGGTAGCGGCGGCGCTCGGCCCAGGCAACGGCGTTTTGTAAATCGGTAATGCCTTCAACGGGCAGGCCGGTTCGAGCGCGCGCGTATCCGCGCAGGCTGAGCGCCATGTACAGGCCGGGAGTGATTTCGTCCTCGCCGGGCGATTTTGGCAGGGCATCCAGCGTTTGCAGGCAGGTTTGCCACTCGTGCAGGCTGGCGTAAACCATCGCCAACTGCATCCGCGCGAAGAGAACGGTGGAGGCTGCGCCGCTGACGGTGGATTTTTCCTCGGCCAGCGCCAGGCCGTGCGCGGCGCTGGCTTGCGCGCGTTCCAGGGCGCCGACTCGTGCATAGGCCACGCCCAAGTAGCCCAGCACAATCGCCAGGTCGCCGGGCAGGTGGGTGAGCGTGTTTTCGTGCAGGTTGACGTAGCGCATCAGATAGGCGATTGCGTCATCAAAGGCGGCCAGCGCAATGCTGACGCGACCCAACATGCGCAGGGCGGCGAAGAGAAGTTCGGGGTCGTTGAGTTCTTCGGCCACGCGCAGGCTGCGGCGGGCGTAATCGGCTGCCAGGGCGGGGCGTCCCAGCAGCCAGAAAAACTGCGCCGAGCGCCGGAAAATCTGCCCGAGGCGGGCTTCATCGCCCAGGCTGTGCGCCATCTGGCTGGTTTCATCCAAAATTTCGATGGCGCGCTGCAGGTCGCCGGTGAAGGCGTATGCCTGCGCCAGTTGTAAATTAACGTCAATGCGTTCACTGCTTTGGCGCGGGCCTGGCATTTGCCCCAACAGGCTGATGGCTTGCAGGCCAAATACCCGTGTTTCGTGATAAGAGCGCAGGCGCAGCGCCTGTTCTCCGGCGTGAATGAGCAGTGGCAGGGCTTGCAGCGGCTGGTCGCTGCGGGCGAAGTGGTAAATGAGGGTGGCGGGGTCGCTGGGGGGGATGGCCTGCTGCAAGGCGTGGGCGATGCGTCCGTGCAGAAGTTGACGCCGCGCCTGGCTGAGGCTGGAATAGGCCGCCTGACGAATCTGATCGTGGCGAAAATCGTAGCCACTGGCGCTGGTTTCTTCCACCAGGCCGCGCGTCAGCCACTCTTCTAGGAAAGCGACACAGGTTTCGCTTTCCAATTTGCAAATTTCTTCCATCAGCGCCAGCGAAAAGGCGCGTCCCAGCGCGGCGACTGCGGTCAGCGCCTCGCGGCTGGCGTCTGGCAAACGTTCCAGCCGCGATTCGACCACGCGCTGAATGGAAGGCGGCAGGCGTTCTGGCTGCAGGCGCATACCGCTTTCGCGCAGGGCGCGCACGGTTTCGATGATGAAAAATGGATTTCCGGCGGTGTCCTGCGCCAGACGTTCCACCAGCGAAAAATCATCAGCGCGCTCTGGCAAAAGGATGCGCACCAACTGATTGGCCTGGAGCGCAGCCAGCCGCGTCAGGCACAACTGCTGCGCCTGACGGTCGTTTTCTAAAATTCGTAAACTGGCGCGGCGCTCGCCGGGCAATTCTTCCAGGCGGCACAGGCCAATGAACAAAATTGGCGGGCGGTTGGGGCGGCGGGCCAACGCCGCCAGCGCTTCCCAGGTGGAGGTGTCGCCCCAGTGCAGATCGTCCAAAATCAGGCAAAGGATTTTTCCGGGTAGGGCGCGGCTGATGCTGGTGAGCGCATCGGCCCATGCCTCGGCGGGCGGTTCGTCATTTCCGCCGGAAATTTCGGCCAGACGTGGAAAAACCTGAGTCAGTTCTGGGGCGAGCGTCAGCAGGCGCTGGGTTTCTGGCGGCGAAAAAGTTTGCAGATTGAGCAGGGCGCGCAGCGATGGGCTGGTTTCAAAGGCGCGGCGCAGGGCGGCGAAGGGCGTCATCGCTTCCAATTCGTAGCAGGCGCTTTGCATCAGCGCGATTTCGGGGTGGCGGGCGAGAAATTCCTGCACCAGGCGGGTCTTGCCGATGCCCGCCTCGCCGCTGATGAGTAGAATTTGCCCCTCGCCGCGCCCGGCCCGCTGATAAGATTCTTCCAACTGGCTGAGTTCTGCCTCGCGTCCGACCAGCGGCCAGCGGCTGGAAGGTTCTGCGGGCAGGGCGGGGGCGCGCTCCGGGCGGCGAATCGGCGCCGGGGCGGGTTCTGGCTGCAGGCCGGGCGCCTCTCCACTTTGGATTTTGCGCCAAAGTTCGACCGTTTCGGGCATTGGGCTGACGCCCAATTCTGTTTTGAGCGTTTCGACCAGTGTTTGATAAAGGTTGAGGGCGTGGCTGCGTTCACCTTTGAGGGCGTACAGCGCAATCAGGCGGCGATGCGCGTTTTCATCGAGCGGTTCCGCCTTGACCCAGAGCGCGGCGTAAGGCAGGGCTTGTTCTGCCTGGCCGCTGGTCTGCAGTTCGCGCGTCAGGCGGTCGAGATTGGTCAGATAAACTGCGCGTAGACGTTCACTTTCGTTCTGACACCACTCGTCGTAGAAGTCTTGCATAAAATCGCCCCGATAGAGCGCCAATGCGGCCTGAATTTCCTGCAGGCTGGCTTCGGGCCGGAGGCCGTGGGCGAAGGCTTCCACATCCAGCCAAAGCGGGGTTTGCGGGTTAAATTGGATGGTGGAGCCGCTGATGTTTAATAATTCACCTGCCGCGCCCAGCGCGGCGCGGATGCGGTGGATATACTGGCGCAGGTTGCGGCGCGCGGCGCTCTCGCTGGCGTTGGGCCAAAATAAAAACGCCAACCGGCGGCGATCGGAGAGTTGGCGGCGATTGATGAGCAGGTAGGCGAACAGAGAGCGGACTGTGGGCGAGCCAATTTCCAGCAGACTTCCATCGTTTTGGTAAAAGCGGAAAGTTTCAAAGAAAGTGGCGCGCATGAAAAGATTTTAACCGAAAAGGGCGCTGTAAAGCGAGCGCATCTGAAACGGCGGGCGCATTTTCGGGATAAAATGGGTGGCGCAACAGTTTAATCGCGCCGAAAATGAGGTTCTCGCGGACAGGTGAAACATGGATCAAGAATCAGTACAAGAATTTTCCATCCTCGCAGCGCAGCGCCAGATGACTGCCGGTGAACTGACCTCCCGTCAATTGACCGAGGCCTACCTGGAGCGCATCCGCCAATTTGACGGGCTGACCCGCGCCGTGGTCGAAATCAACCCCGAGGCGCTTTGCCTGGCGGATGACCTCGATGCGCAGCGCGCCGCCGGAAATGTGCGCGGCCCACTGCATGGCATTCCCATTCTGCTGAAGGAAAATATTGACACTGGCGACAAAATGCAAACCACTGCCGGGTCGTTGGCTCTGGCCGGTCACGTTGCCGGGAGCGATGCCGTTTTTGTGCAAAAACTGCGGGCGGCGGGCGCACTGATTTTGGGCAAAACCAACCTCAGCGAATGGGCCAATTTTCGTTCCAGCCATTCCTCCAGCGGCTGGTCCAGCCGTGGCGGGCAAACCCGCAACCCGTACGCCCTCGATCGCACGCCCTGCGGCTCTTCCTCCGGTTCAGCGGTGGCGGTGGCCGCCAATTTTTGCAGCGTGGCGGTCGGCACCGAAACGGATGGTTCGATTGTCTGCCCCTCGGCGGTTAATGGAATTGTGGGCATCAAACCAACCCTGGGGCTGATTTCCAGCGCGGGAATTATTCCCCTCGCCCACAGCCAGGACAGCGCCGGGCCGATGGCGCGCAGCGTGACGGATGCGGCCATCCTGCTGGGGGCGATGGCGACTGCCTCGTCATACGCCCAGGCCGCGGCGGAAAAATTCACAGCCAGTCTCTCCCCCGGCGCATTAACTGGCGCCCGCATCGGTGTCTCGCGCAATTTTCTGGGCGCTGACGCCAGGCAGAAGAAAATTTTCGACCAGGCAGTTGAAACTGTGCGCGCGCTGGGCGCAGAAATAATTGACCCGGCCAATGTGGCGAATGAAGCCAAATATGGCAAAAACGAGTTGGAAGTCTTGCTCTACGAGTTCAAGGCCGATTTGAACGCCTACCTGGCGGCGCACCCCTCCGCCCCGCGCCGCTCGCTGGCTGAAATTATTGCGTATAACGAACAGGAGCGTGCCACCATCCTGCCATTTTTTGGTCAGGAGCGCATGGAGCAGGCGCAGAAAAAACGAGGCCTGACGGCGCCGCGCTATACCTGGGCGCTGACGAGGGCCAGGCGGCTGGCGCGCGAGGGGATTGATACGCTCCTGGCGCGTTACAACCTGGATGCGCTGATGGCGCCCACCAACCCGGCGGCCTGGCTGATTGACCCGGTGCACGGCGACCAGTTTCCTGGCGGCGGATTTTCCAGCGCGGCGGCGGTGGCCGGGTATCCGCACATCACCGTGCCAATGGGCTACTTATTTGGCCTGCCGCTCGGCCTGTCGTTTTTTGGCGCGGCCTGGACCGAGGCAAAGCTGCTGGGCTACGCCTACGCTTTCGAGTGCGCGACCCAGGTTCGTCAGCCGCCCCGCTTTTTGCGGACGGTGGAACTCCCGTAAGCGGCAAAAGCGCAGACGCAGGTTTGCGCTTTTTTTTTTTGTAAATGTGACATTTTTGGTTACATTTGTCACTCAAACAATGTTGCGCTTTTGAATACCATGACCCCATTGAAGACAGAACATCGGGAAAAACATGCAAAATTATTCGCCGAGTTTTCCGTGGAAAGCCTAAAAATATGCCCGCCATCAACATTCACATCACCGGAATTGTCCAGGGGGTCGGTTTTCGACCTTTTGCGTACAACCTGGCCCAACATTTTTCGTTGACGGGCTGGGTCAAAAACAGCGCTTCGGGGGTGGAAATTATTGCCGAAGGTGAGGCGGAAGCGCTGGATGGCTTTGTGGCGCATCTGCAGGTCGAGACTCCGCCCCTGGCCGTGATTGACACTTTCAGCGTGGAGGCGGTTTCTGCCGCCGGGTACAGCCAGTTTGCGATTATCCGCTCCGAGGCGAGCGAAGGCCAGTTTCAGCCAATTCCGCCGGATGTTTCGATTTGCCCGGACTGCCTGCGCGAGATGAATGAGCCAAGCGACCGGCGTTATCGCTATCCATTCATCAACTGCACCAACTGCGGCCCGCGTTTTACCATCATCAAAGATATTCCCTACGACCGCCCGGCGACAACCATGGCGGCTTTTGAAATGTGCCCTGAGTGCCGCGCCGAATATGAAAACCCGGCCAATCGGCGCTTTCACGCGCAGCCGGTGGCCTGCCCCACGTGCGGCCCGCGCATTTGGCTGGAACAGCCCAGCCAGGGCGCGGCGCAGTATTTTATTTTGGGCGATGACGCCCTTTTGCGCGCGCAGAGCCTGTTGGCGGAAGGGAAAATTCTCGCCATCAAAGGGCTGGGCGGTTTCCACCTGGCCTGTGACGCGCTCAATGTCCGCGCGGTGGATGAGCTGCGCCGCCGTAAGCGCCGCGTGGAAAAACCGTTTGCGCTGATGATGCCCGACGTGCCGACCATTGAGCGCCACTGTTTCGTCAGCCCGGAAGAACGCGCCTTGCTTCAATCGCCCGCCCGCCCGATTGTTTTGCTGCGCCGCCGCCCCGAATCGCGCGTTGCCCTGGATGTCGCTCCCGGCCAGCAAACTCTCGGTGTGATGCTGCCGTATACGCCGCTGCACTACCTTTTATTCGATGGCAAGCCTCACCAGGCGCTGGTGATGACCAGCGGCAACTTGTCCGATGAACCCATCTGCACCGATAATATTGAGGCGCGCGAGCGGCTCGCAGCGCTGGCAGACGCTTTCTTGATGCATGACCGCGAAATTCACATTCGCGTGGATGATTCGGTGATGCGCGTGGTCGAAGGCCCAGATTCGCCGATCTACCCTCTGCGCCGCTCGCGTGGGTACGCGCCCTACCCGGTTCACCTGCCCTGGAAAATTCCCCCCGTGCTGGCGGTTGGCGCAGAACTCAAAAATACATTTTGCGTCACCCATGACGATTACGCCTTTCTCAGCCAGCACATCGGCGACCTGGAAAATTATGAAGCGCTCAAAGCGTTTGAAGAGGGCGTGGCGCACTTTGAAAAACTTTTTCGCGTCCGCCCCGCCGCCCTCGCCTGCGATTTGCACCCCAATTATCTCGCCACCCGCTACGCGCACCAGCGCGCTAAACGCGAATCGCTGCCAATTTTCGAAATTCAACATCACCACGCCCACCTCGCCGCGCTCATGGCAGAGCAGGGCCTGGACGGCTCGCGCCCCGTTTTGGGCGTCGCCTTTGACGGAAGCGGCTACGGCGAGGATGGCGCCCTCTGGGGCGGAGAATTTCTACTGGCAGATTATGCTGGTTTTCAGCGTCTCGCCCATCTGAATTATTTTCCCCTGCCCGGCGGCGACCTCGCCACGCGGCGGCCTGCGCGAATCGCCCTCGGTCTGCTCCACGCCCTGGGGCTGGACTGGGACGAAGCCCTGCCGCCCCACGCCGATTTGTGCTACGAAGACCGCACGGCCATCCTTTCCCAAATTGAGCACAAGATTAACACGCCGCTCACCTCCAGCATTGGACGCTTGTTTGACGCCGCCGCCGCGTTGAGCGGTGTCAAACAGCAAATCAACTACGAGGCCCAGGCCGCAATGGAATTTGAAGCCCTGGCCGACCCGGACGAAGATGGGCTGTATCCGTTTGAAATTGGTGCGCAAATCAACCCGAAACCCGCTATCGAAGCCCTGGTTGCCGATGTGCGGGCCGGTACTTCCGCTTCGACCATTTCGGCCCGTTTCCACAACGGCCTGGCGCGCATGGTTTTGGAAAGCTGCCGCAAATTGGGCGATGACCTCGATGTTTCTGAAGTTGCGCTTTCCGGCGGCGTTTGGCAAAACATGTTTTTGCTGCGGAAAACGCTCGCCTTGCTGGAGAAAAATGGCTTTACCGTCTACCTGCACCATCACGTTCCCGCCAATGATGGCGGTTTGGCTTTGGGGCAGGCGGTTGTGGCTGGGAAAAAACTATTGGAAGCCGAAAAATAAGCGGGACGGGTAGCCATAAAAAGCGGGACAAGCCTATTGGTTTGTCCCGCTTTTTTGCGCCAGGGTCACAATCAGCCGGGCGACTTCTTCCATGCTGGCTTGGCCCGCCGCCGGGTCGGGGATGTCGTAGCGACCATCCGCGCCCCATTCGCTCATCAGCAAAATTTTAGGCGCGGCCCAGGCGAATTCAGCCGTCAGCGCCTCACGGTGATTACTGGTCATCACGATCACCTGGTCGGCCTGGCGCAGCAGTTCGGCGCTGACTTCGCGCGCGCGATGATTCTCCAGCCCCGGCAGCTCAAATTTGCGCGCCATTTGCAGGGTTTCCGGCAGAATTTCAACGCCGTTTTCGGCCCAGGTTCCGGCGCTTTCGAGGCGGTACTGCGCCCC
>JAVHNW010000323.1:0-6839 GCA_036169755.1 bacterium
CGCCCGGCTGAAGGAAATCGGCGTCAGCGGCATTTACGGCCCCGGCGCCTCCACTGACGATATTGTCGCCGACATCCGCGCTTCGGTTCCCCTGGCGGCCTGACCTGTGAGCAGTTCACTGGCTCAGGCCGTTTTAGCGGGCGACCGGCTTTCGCTCTCGCGCCTGCTTTCACAAGTGGAAAACGACAGCGCCGAAGGCCGCGCCGCGCTCGATGAACTTTTTCCGCTCACCGGGCGCGCGCACCTCATCGGCGTCACCGGCGCTCCCGGCACAGGAAAATCATCGCTGGTTAACCAACTGGCGGTGTTTTTTCGTCAGCAGGGCAAGAAAACCGCCATCCTTGCGGTGGACCCTTCCAGCCCCTTCACCGGCGGCGCCGTGCTGGGCGACCGCGTGCGCATGAAAGATTTGCAGGGCGACCCCGGCATCTTCATCCGTTCCATGGCTTCGCGCGGGTCGCTGGGCGGGCTGGCGGCAGCCACCGCGCAAATGTCGCAGGTATTTGACGCGGCAGGATTCGAGGTCATCCTCATCGAAACGGTCGGCGCGGGGCAAAGCGAAGTGGATATTGCCCGGCTGGCGCATACCACCCTGGTAGTGGAAGCCCCCGGCCTGGGCGATGACATTCAGGCCATCAAGGCTGGAATTTTGGAAATCGCCGATATTCTGGTCATCAACAAAGCCGACCGGCCCGGCGTGGAAGCCACCGAGCGCGCCCTAAAATCCATGCTCGAACTGGCCCACCCCGTTCAGCGGATTTTCTTACATCACGGCCAGGCGCTGAGGCTGGCGGGCGAGGAAAAACCCTCCAGCCTGTGGATTCCGCCGATTTGCAAAACCATCGCCCCCGAAGCGGGCGGCCTGCCAGGGCTGATGGAAGCCATCGCCGCGCACGCCGCGCATCTGCGCCAAAGCGGCGACTGGGCGCGCCGGGAACGCGCCCGGCTGGAAACCGAATTTGATTTGCTCCTGCGGGAAACCCTGGTCGCGCAGTTCCACGCGCGAGTAACGGAAACCCGGCTTCAGGCCTCGCTGCAAACCATTCACACCCGGCAGGCCTCGCCACGCGAGGCTTTAATCTCCCTGCTGAAAGAAGATTAACCCATGAGTCATCATTCACACGACATGAAAGTGTACGGCAGCATCAAACTATACGCCGGAACCGGCTCGCCAGAACTGGCGCAGAAAGTAGCCGATTATTTGGGCGAACCGCTCTGCGGGCGCGATATTATTCAATTCCCCAACGAAAACCTGTTTATCAAACTGCACACCAGCGTGCGCGGACAAGACGCCTACATCATCCAAACCACCTCTTCGCCGGTGCACCGCAATTTAATGGAACTGCTGATTATGGTGCAAACCCTGCGGCTCGACTCTGCGGCGCGCATCACCGTGGTCGTCCCCTACTTCGCCTATGGCCGCTCAGATAAAAAAGACCAGCCGCGCGTTCCCATCACCGCCCGCCTGGTGGCCGACATGATCGAAGTAGCCGGAGCCGACCGCTATATTTTGATTGAGCCGCATGCCGGGCAGGTGCAGGGCTTTTTCTCCGTCCCCGGCGATGTGCTGACCGCCTTTCACATGATTGCCGACCACCTGAAAAGCATCAAACCACAGATGAAAGACCCGGTGGTGGTCACAGTGGATTTGGGCTTTGCCAAAAAAGGGCGCAACGTAGCTGCCGAAATCGACGCGCCAATCGCCTTCATCGAAAAACGGCGTGTCGCCAACGATGCCAAAGCCCAGGCGCTGACCGTCATCGGTGACGTGCGCGACCGTGACGTGGTGCTGGTGGATGACGAAATTGACACCGGCGGCTCCATCGTACAAGCCGTCAACCTGGTCAAGGAAAATGGCGCCCGCGATGTCTACGTCATTTGCGTTCACCCCATCTTCTCGGCCAGCGCCGCCGAACGACTGGCGGGCCTGCCGGTAAAACAATTCATCACCACCGACACCGTCCCGATTCCGCCCGAAAAGATGGCCCTGCTCGGCGACCGGCTCAAAATCTTGAGCGTTTCGTCCCTGCTGGGTGAAGTCATCCTGCGCGCCCATGAAGGCCGCAGCGTTGGCGAAATGTTCAACGAATAAAATGCCCGAACTGCCCGAAGTCGAAACTTTTGTCCGCACTCTGCGCCCGGCGTTGACCGGGCGCACCATTACCTCCTCGCAACTGCGCTGGCCGCGCACCCTGGCCGAACCCGTCTCGCCCGAACTCTTCGCCCGCCAAATCCACGGCGAGACGGTGCAGCGCGTCACGCGCCGCGCCAAATACCTGCTGCTCGAACTGACTCGCGCCACCCTGCTCATTCACCTGCGCATGAGCGGCGACCTGCGCCTGATTGCCAGCGGCGAAAACTTCGCCAAACACGACCGGCTGATTTTGACCCTGGACGATGGCCGCGCCCTGGCATTTAACGACCCCCGCAAATTTGGCCGCGTCTGGCTGACCGCCGACCCGACAACCATTACCGGGCGGCTGGGCCCCGAACCACTCGAAGCCGGATTCAGCGCCGATTGGCTGTACTCCGCCCTGCAGGCGCATCACCGCCAACTCAAACCGCTGCTGCTCGACCAGACTTTTCTGGCCGGGCTGGGCAATATTTACAGCGACGAATCCTGCCACCTGGCGGCTTTGCATCCCGCCCGCATTTCGGCTACAATTTCGCTAGAAGAAGCCGCGCGGCTTTGTCAGGCCATTCGCGCCACCCTGCGCGCCGGAATCGAAAACAACGGCGCCAGCATAGATTGGGTTTATCGCGGCGGCGGCTTTCAAAATCATTTTCGCGCCTACGGGCGTACCGGCCAGCCCTGCCCGGTCTGCGGCACACCCATTGAGCGCATCGTTTTGGGCCAGCGCGGAACACATTTTTGTCCCGTCTGCCAGCCGAGGTGATATGCAAAACCCTCTCGTTTCCAGCATCCTGTTACTTGTCGCCGCGCTGGTCGGCTATGTGATTGGCGTGATGGCGCGGCGCAAACAAGATGCCGAATCCGCGCCTGTTGCCCCCACCCAGCCTGAACCCGCGCCCATCGCCCCCGCCCAGCCCGAACCCGCGCCCGCTGCGGCAGCGCCAATCTTGCCGGAGGAACACTGCGCCCTGCAGGTGGTCATTGACAAAAAACTGCGCTGGCACATTGACCTGGATGGCAAACGGCTGGAAGATGCCCCGGAAAATTTGACCCCCGAACAAAAGCAGAGGCTGGTTCATGTCATCGTTCAGATTCGCCCCTGGCTGGAGGGGAAAATCCCCGCGCCAGCGCCAGCCCCCGCGCCGGCCCCGGTTGCGATAGCTCCCGCCGCGCCGCCGCGCATCAGCCTGGGCGAAAGCTTCCGCGCCGTCTTGCAAAGCGAAGTGCAGGGCAAAAAGCCACAGCCCCCGGCCATTCTCTCGGTGGTCAGCCTGATTGACGATATTTTGCAGAAAAATATCGCCGAAACCCCGCTGGCAGCGCGCAAAATTAAATTGGAAGAAGGCGGCATTGGCGAGGTGATGGTTTGGGTCGGCCCCACGCGCTATGCGCTGGAAGCCGTCCCCGACCCGCAAGTCAAAGCCGCCATTCAGGCCGCGATTGCAGAATTTAACCAGGAAAAGTAACCACCCGGCGCTTAGCGTTCCAGCCGATATTCCACCCAGGCAATCTCATTTTCCCAAACCCGCACCGTCAGCGCCGAAAGGTTGGCGGCGCGGATTTTTGTATTCAGCTGCCCGGCCAAAATACGCGCAAAATGCTCAATGGACGGATTTAACCCGGCAAATTCGGGCAGTTCATTGAGCATTTTTTCCTTGTAATAGGCCACGGTTTCATCGAGCTGTTTTTCAACCTCCACAATATCCACCAGATAGCCATGTTGGTCGAGGGTTGCGCCGCTCAGTTGCAGTTCGAGCGCGTAATGATGCGAGTTGGGGAAATTTTCGGCGCCCCAATCGCCGCCAATTAGATAATGGCGGGCAATGAAATTTCGTTTGACGGCAAGTGTGTACATGAGAATATAGGGGGGTGAGAAAAGGATTAAGAATAGTGAATGAGCAGCTGAATGGCGTCTTGCGGCGACTCGTCCAGCAGGCGGTAGGCCTCGGCGGCCTCTTCCAGCGCAAAGCGCCGGGTAATCCACTTTTCGGGCCGAATCTGCGCCAGCGCGCGCCAGACCGCCGCAAAACGGCGCGGCTTGTCCCAGCGGCCAGCCAGTTCGGGCGCGATGGTGCTGACCTGGCTGGAAATTAATCGGATGCGCGAGCGGTGAAAATCGCCGCCCAAATCGAGCGGGGCGCGCTTTTGGCCGTACCACGAGCCGATGATGATTCTGCCGCTGAAGGCGGTCAATGCCAGGGCCTCGTTCAGGGCGGCGGGAGCGCCAGAAACTTCCAGGGTCAGGTCGGCGGGGCCTGCCAGCGCGGCCCGCGCCCGGCTGCGGAAATCGCTTTGCGCGGGGTCAAGGCTGAGGGCTGCGCCCGCTTCGAGCGAGGCCGCCCGGCGGCGCGGAAATTTATCGGCGCTGACCAGGCTTTCCAGCGGAAACTGCGCCAGGAGCGAGGTCGTCAGCAGGCCGACAATTCCCTGGCCCAGCACCAGCGCCCTTTCTCCCAAAATCGGCGCGGCGTCTTGAATCAAATTGACGGCGGTTTCCATGTTGGGCAAAAAGCAGGCGCTTTCGGGCGGGAGCGCGGCGGGCAGGGGAATCAGCGCTTGTGGCGCGGCGAGAAAGTGCGATGTGTGCGGCTGAAAGGCGAAAACCAGCCGATTTTGCCAGGCGCGGCTGACGGCCTGGCCGCTTTCGATCACTTTTCCAACGCAGGCGTAGCCATAGGCCAGCGGGTAGCGCAGGTTGGCGCTGAGGCTGTCGGCATTGGCGGCCAGGTTTTCGGGGAATTCGCCGCGGTAGACCAGCATTTCGCTGCCGGGGCTGATGGCCGAGAAGAGGCTTTCGACCAGCACTTCATCGGCGGCGGGCGGCGGGAGCGATTTTTCGCGGATTTCCACGCGGCGCGGGGCGGTAAAAAAGAGGGTTTGGCTTTTCATTTTTTGATTGTGGTGAGCAGCAGCCCGGCAGCGCCGAGCAGCAGGTCGCGGGCGCGCATCAGCAGGCTCAGGCTGATTCCGGCGGCGGCGGGCCAGCCGAGCGCGGTCAGGGCCAGGGCCTGGCTGGCTTCCAGCGCGCCCAGCCCGGCGGGCAGCGGCGCCAAAAATGCCAGGCGCGCCAGGGTCAGCGCGGAGAGGATTTCCAGCGGGGCCAGCCGAATTTGCAAAAAGGAAACCATCAGCGCGTATTCAGCCCACATTCCCAGCCAGGCCAGCAGTGAAACAGTCAATGCCGCCAGCAAAAAAGCGAGGTGACGGTGGCAAAAAGTGGCGGCGAGTTGTTCGCTGACCGTCAGCAGGCGCAGGATGCGCTGCGGCGCGGCGCGCCCGCGCAGGCCGGGGAGGCGGCGAATTAAATTCAGCGCCGCTGAAAGCGGGTGAATTTGCCGGGTCAGCAGGCCGATGTGAAGCGGCGGCCAGAGCAAAAGCGCCACCAGCGGAAAAATCATCCAACCCGGCGCGGCGACTTTGGCCCACAAGCCGGAGCGCGTCAGCGCAAAAAGCCCAAGCGCCAGAAAAATGAAATTGGCGAGGAATTCGAGCAGTTTATCCATCACCACGGCGGCGCTGGCGCGGGCGCTGCTCAGGCCGTGATTCTTTTTCAGGATGAGAATCTGGTAGGGTTCGCCGCCGATTTGCGGGCCGGGCGTGAAGTAGCTGATGCCAAAGGCCGTCAGCCGGTAGCCAAGAAAGGGCCAAAAATTAATGTTGGGGGCGGTGGCGCGCACAATCAGCCACCAGCGCGCCGTCAGCAGGGCAAAACTGGCGGCGTTGAGCGCCGTCAGCGCGGCCAGCTGCGGCCAGGTCAGATGGCGCAGGGTGGCGGCGATTTCGGTCAGCGGGGCGTCTTTCAGCGCCCAGAGCAGCAGCGCCGCCAGCAGCAGGGGCCAGAGAAAGCGGCTTTTGGCGCTTATTTTTTCACCGGGTTGACGAGGCGTCCCAGGCCTTCGATTTCGACCGTGACTTGATCGCCTTCGGTCAGCGGGCCGACTCCGGCAGGCGTGCCGGTAAAAATAATGTCGCCGGGGTCGAGCGTCATGACCGAGGAAATGTAGGCGACCAGGGTCGGCACGCTGAAAATCATATCGCGGGTGGAGGCCATTTGACGCGGCTGGCCGCTGACGCGGCAGGTGACGAGCGCGTCCGAAATGTCGAAGTCGGTGTCAATCCAGGGGCCAAAGGGGCAGAAGGTGTCGAAACCTTTGGCGCGGGTCCACTGGCCGTCTGTTTTTTGCAGGTCGCGGGCGGTGACATCGTTGCCGATGGTGTAGCCCAAAATATATTCGCGCGCCTGTTCGGCGGTGATGTTGCGCCCGCGTTTGCCAATCACCGCCACCAGTTCGGCTTCGTGTTCCACCTGCCGGGACTGGGGCGGCAGGATAATCGCGGCGCCGGGGTTGAGGATGGCGGAGGGCGGCTTGAGGAAAATCAGCGGTGTTTTGGGAACCTCGTTGCCCAATTCTTTGGCGTGCTCGGCGTAGTTGCGTCCCACGCAGATGATTTTTCCCGGCTGGCAGGGGGCGGATAACTTCACCGCGTCCAGCGGCGTATCGGCTTTCAGGCGGCGATACTCCCCGAACAAATCGCCCTCCAGCGCGCCGACCTGTTCATCCAAAATCCAGCCAACCTGCGGGGTTTCTTCTTTTGTTTGATAGCGAATTATTTTCATGCGGCCTCCATGCGCAGCATTATACCCAAGCGGCCCTCAGCCAAAGGGAGAGGAGCCAGCAATTCCACAATTGACGTTGTGGGGGGG
>JAVHNW010000323.1:6849-9050 GCA_036169755.1 bacterium
CCCCCACAAGGGTGCGGGCTGAGGGCGGCGCGGCGGTATAATGGCGGCCTCGCACTTTTTATTTTCAGGAGAAACTTCCATGCGCCTGTACAATACTCTCACCCGCAAAAAAGAAGACTTTGAAACGCTCGAAGTGGGCGTTGTGAAAATGTACGTCTGCGGCCCCACCGTCTACAATGACGCGCATGTTGGTCACGCCATGTCGGCGCTGGTTTTCGACATCATCCGCCGCTACCTGCAGTATCGCGGCTACAGCGTGCGCCATGTGATGAATTACACCGATGTGGACGATAAAATCATCAACCGCGCCAACCAGATGGGCGTGGACCCGTTTGCGCTTTCCAAGAAATATATTGACGATTTCGACCAAAATTTGAACGATCTGAACATTTTGCCCGCCACCGCCAAACCGCAGGTCAGCAAAACCATTCCGCAAATCATCGCCCTGGTGCAGGGATTGGTGGAAAAAGGCTTTGCCTACCCCGCCGCCAACGGCGATGTCTACTTCCGCGTCACCCACGATGAAGATTACGGCAAACTCTCGGCCCGTAAATTGGACGACATGCAGGCGGGCGCGCGCATCGAAATTGAAGAACAAAAAGAACATCCCATGGATTTCGCCCTGTGGAAAGCCGCCAAACCCGGCGAACCCGCCTGGCAAAGCCCCTGGGGCCAGGGCCGCCCCGGCTGGCACATCGAATGCTCTGCCATGAATTTGGCCGAACTGGGCGAACAAATTGACATTCACGGCGGCGGCAACGACCTGATTTTCCCGCACCACGAAAACGAAATCGCCCAAACCGAATCCTTCACCGGCAAACCCTTCGCCCGCTACTGGATGCACAACGGCATGTTGCAACTCGGCGGCGAAAAAATGTCCAAAAGCCTGGGCAACATCATCAGCATCAAAGAATTCCTCGCCAAACGCGACCCGGACGTGATGCGCATGTTGGTGCTTAACGGCAGCTACCGCGCCCCACTCGTCTTCAACGAAGAAACCCTCGACGCCGCCGAAAAAGGCCTGGAGCGCCTCAAGTCTGCCCTGCGCCCGGCCACTTCCAGCGCCAACCCCCACGCCGAAATCACCGCCCTGACCGCCGCCGAAAAAACTGTCAAAGAAAATTTCCTCGCCGCCATGGACGATGACTTCAACTCTGCCGGAGCGCTGGGCGCCCTCTTCGACTTTGTGCGCGCCATCAACACCGCGCGCGACTCTGGCGCCAGCCCCGCCCAACTCACCCCGGCCCAAAACCTGCTGCGCGAACTGACCAGCGTCTTCGGCCTGCGCCTGAGCGAAAAACAGGGCGAAAGCGGCGCCGAAAAATTCATCGAACTCCTGCTCGAAGTTCGCGCCGAAGCCCGCCGCCAAAAACAATGGGCACTCTCCGACCTGATTCGTGACCGGTTGAAAGAGCTGGGTGTCATCGTCGAAGATGGCAAAACCGGCGCCGCCTGGCGCTACGCCTGACCATGCCGCCCGAACTGCTGCTCGACTCCCGCGCCGCCCTCGGCGAAGGCCCGGCCTGGCACGCCCGCCGCAATCAACTGCTCTGGCTCGACATCCTGGCCGGACAAATCCACTTCTACACCCCCCAAAGCGGAGAAATATCCACCCTGGAACTTGGATTGCGCCCCGGCTGCGTTGCCCCCGCCCAGGGCGATGAACTGCTGCTCGGCGTGGAACACGGCTTCGCCCGCCTGCGCCTGCCCCCCGTCCCCAACGGCCCGCTCCCGGCAGAAAACTTCACCTGGCTCACCCAGCCCGAAATTCAGCTGCCCCACAACCGCTTCAACGATGGCAAATGCTCGCCCGAAGGCCGCTTTTTGGCCGGAAGCATGGACAGCCGCGAAACAAACCCCACCGGCGCACTGTACAGCCTCGCCGCCGATGGCGCACTCCAAACCCTGAAAACCGGCCTGACCATTTCCAACGGCCTGGCCTGGAGCGCAGACGGACTCACGCTGTACCACATTGACACCCCCACCCGCCAAATTATCGCCCACGACTACGACCCCGCCAGCGGAAAAATTGGCTCGCCGCGCAGCGTCATCCGCGTCCCCGCCGCGCTCGGCTGGCCGGACGGCATGACCAGCGACAGCCGCGGCAATTTATGGGTCGGACTGTGGGGCGGCGCCGCCCTCAGCGTCTGGAATCCCAACAGCGGCGAACTGCTCGAAAGCATTCCGCTCCCGGCCAAAAA
>JAVHNW010000324.1:0-9043 GCA_036169755.1 bacterium
TTCAGCACGGCCACCAGTTGAAGGTGGGCCAGGTCGGCATCGTCGGCCACGTCACATCCAGCGGCGAATCGCGCATCGCGCTGGACGTTGGCGCTGACGCCACCTTCTTCAACAATCCCGATTTGCCAGAAACGCGCTCAGAAGTGGCTCTGCCGCTGAAGGTTGGCCCGCAAGTTATCGGCGCGCTGGACGTGCAAAGCCGCGTCTCAAACGCTTTTTCGACCGAAGATCTGGAAGTCCTCAGCCTGCTGGCCGACCAAATTGCCATCGCCATTCATAACGCCAATTTGTACGAGGAAACCAACCAATCACTGCTGGAAGCGCAGGTGATTTTCGGCCAGCGCCAGCGCGACAGCTGGCAGGCCATCGGGCGCGAAAGCGCGCTCGGCTTCCGCTACCGTAATGGGCAGGTGGAATCCATCCGGCGCGAGGAAATCATCTCGTCAGTAGAAGACGGCGTTTTGCAACTGCCCATCAGCCTGCGCGGCGAGGCCCTGGGAACCATGCAAATTCACCTGCCTCAGCAAAAACGCAGTTGGACAAATGAAGAAATACGGCTGTACCAGACCATTCTGGAGCGCCTGGCTTATTCGCTGGAAAATGCCCGGCTGTTCCAGGACGCCCAACGCCTGGCCTCCAAAGAACGCGTCATCGGCGAAATTGGTTCACGCATTGGCGCATCCATCAACCTGGATAATATTTTGCAAACCACTGTGCAAGAATTAAGTCGCGTCATCCCCGATTCTGAAATCATCATCCAGCTGAAATCAGCGGATGACTCAGACGCCGGTTAAGGAGATTGTGCCGTGTTTCGTAACTTCTTCACTCCCCAGGGTTCGCTCAACCTGCGCGCGCGGCTGACGCTGGCGTTTGTCACCCTCTCCCTGCTGGTTTCCGTGCTGGCGGCTTCGATCGTCTACGGCGTGGTACAAGATCAAATTTTGCAGCAGCTGCGCCAACGCGCCCTCAGCATGGTGACGCTTTCTGCGCTGGAACAGGACGCCAACTTGCACATCACCCTGACTCGCGCCAGTGATGAGGGCAACAGCATCTTCCGCTCACTGCGTAGCAAAAATGAAGCGCTAATTGCCACCGACCCGGAAATTGGCTCCATTTACACCATGCGCCAAAACACCAACGGCGACATCTACTTCGTGGTGGACAGCGTCAACGAACAGCTGTCCGTGCTGCGCGGCCCGGCCAAATTGGGCGAAGTTTATGGCGACCCCGGCCCGCTGCTCGCCGAAAATTTCGCCACTTTGACAAAACCGGTCGTGGAAGATGCGCCCTACACTGACGCCTGGGGAACCTGGCTGTCGGCCTATGCGCCCTTCTACCTCCCAAACGGTACCCGCGAGGGCGTACTGGGGCTGGATATTTCGGCGCAGGCGTTGACCAGCGCGCGCACCACCACCCTGCGTTCTACGCTGTGGGCGATTTTAATATTGCTGCCAATTTTTGCGCTGATTGGCTGGTTCATCGGCGGGCGTCTGGCAGATCCCATTTCCCGTCTGACAGAGGGCGCGCTGCGCATCACTTCCGGCGATTTTTCCTACCGCACTGAAGCCACGACAAACGATGAAGTCGGCCAGCTTTCTGAAGCCTTCAACGAAATGGCGCACAAAGTGGACGACCTCGTCTCCGGGCTGGAACAGCGCGTACTGGAGCGAACCGCCGCGCTGGAAGAACAAACCCGCACGCTGAATGAACTCTCGCAAGACCAGCAGCGCCGCGCCGCCGAATTGCAGACGGTGGCCCAGGTGGGACGCGCCATCACCTCGGTGCAAAGCCTGCAGGAATTGCTGCCGCGCATTGCGCGGGTGGTCAGCGCCCAGTTTGGCTTTTACCACGTTGGCATTTTTCTACTCAGCGACGATGGCAAATATGCCGTTTTGAGCGCCGCCAACAGTGAAGGCGGTCAGCGTCTGCTGGAAAAAGGCCATCGTATGCGCGTTGGCGAAACCGGCATGGTCGGCTACGCCACCAGCAGCGGCAATCCGCGCATTGCGCTGGATACTGACCAGGACCAGGTTTTCAACAAAAACCCGGAATTGCCCGAAACCCGTTCAGAAATTACTCTGCCGCTCAAAATTGGCGCGCAAATTATCGGCGCGCTGGATGTGCAAAGCGAAAAAGTTAACGCTTTCGGCACGCGCGACCTGGAAATTTTGAGCATTTTGGCTGACCAGGTCAGTGTGGCGCTGCAAAACGCCAGGCTGTTTGAATCCACGCAAAAATCACTGGCGGAGGCCGAAACCACGTATCGGCGTTATGTCAGCCGCGAATGGCAAAAAGTCACCAGCGAGGGGGAAAACCTGGGGTATCGCTACTCGCTGAAAGGCGCGCAGCGTCTTCATCAGCCGCTGGAAACGCCCGAAACGCGCGAAGCCATTCACAGCGGGGAAGAGCAATTGATTCAGGAGAAAACGACCCGGATGGCGATTCCGCTCAAATTGCGCGGCGAAGTCATCGGCGTCATCCATCTTCAAACCAACACGCAGCGCAATCTGCTGGAAGATGAAAAAGACATCAGCCGCGCGATTGCCGAGCGAGTCAGCCTGGCAATCGAAAACGCCAGGCTGGTGGAAGAATCGCAATCGCGCGCGGCGCTGGAAAGCACCATCGGCGCCATTTCCACGCGGTTGACGGCCTCCGTCAACATGCGCAACATCCTTCAAACCGCAGTGGAAGAGTTGGGGCGCACTCTGCCCGGCTCGGAAATTACGCTGCAATTACGCAATGACGCCAACCGCTCCGAAAGTTAGCAGCCGCGAGGTTTAACCATGCAGGTACTCCGAAAATTATTACTGCCCATCATCATCTGGTTCGCGCTGGCGCTGGTGGCGCTGATGGCGTACCAGTATTTCAGCACGGTAAATCTCAACCAGGCGGCGGCAGAGGGCGAATTTGAGCATTACTATGAATCTTTCGATGGGCAGGTGGAGGCCTCGAAGAAATTCGCGCTGGGGCTGGCGCTGGAAGCCGCCACCAACCCCGATATTCAATTGGCCTTCGCTGAGCAGGATCGCGCCAAACTGACCGAGTTGACCTTGGAAAGCTACCAACGGTTGGATGAGCAGTTTGGCATCCCGCAATATCAATATCATCTTCCCCCGGCAATCTCCTTTTTGCGCCTGCATCAACTGGACAAATTCGGCGATGACCTGAGCGCTTTCCGCTTAACAGTGGTGGAAGCCAATCAGACGCAGAAACCCGTCGCCGGGCTGGAAATTGGCCGCGCCGGGTTGGGCGTGCGCGGCGTGGAGCCCGTCTTTTACGAGGGGAAACCCATCGGCACGGTGGAATTTGGCCTGAACGTAGATGAAAAATTGCTGGCCACGCTGCGCGGCGAATACAACGTGGACTGGCAAATTTGGCTGGAAAAAGACAACGCTGAAGTGGCAACTTTTGTCAGCGCCGGTACCAATGTCACCGCGCCAATTGATGACTTGCTCTACCAAACCAGTACGCTCAAGACGCCTCTCTTCAACAAGGCTGAAGCCTACGCCGCCGCGCTGAAAGGGAAAACCACCCTCAATCGCATCGTTTCCAACGGGCTTTCGCTGGCAATTTTTTCGGCGCCGATTTATGACTACTCTGGCAAAGTGATTGGTGTGCTGGATATTATTCAAGACCGCACGGCGCTGGTACAAGCCAATGCCCGCCAATTGCTGATTAATTTATTTTTGATTTTACTGACCATGGGCAGCGCACTGATTCTCATTCTGGTCAACGGCAGCCGCGCCCTGAACCCAATCCGCGCCCTGACAGACGCCGCGCGCGAAATTGCCAACGGCAACCTGAACCGCGCCGCGCAAATTCACAGCGGGGATGAGTTTGAGCAGCTAGGCAACACCTTCAACGCCATGACGGGCCAACTGCGAGACCTGGTGACCACACTCGAAAGCCGCGTCCAGGAACGTACCGCTGAGCTGGAAACGCGCTCTGCCGAATTAGCCAGCCGCTCGCAGGAACTTGCCAGCGCCAACCAGCGCGTGGAGCGCCGCGCCGCGCAGTTGGAGGCCATCGCCGAAGTTTCCAGCGAAATTGCCTCCCTGCAAAAAATGGACACGCTCCTGCCGCAAATCACACGCCAAATCAGCGAAAAATTTGGCTACTACCATGTTGGCATTTTCCTGCTGGATGAAGCGCGCGAATATGCGCTGCTGGTGGCCGCCAACAGCGAGGGCGGTCAGCGCATGTTGGCGCGCGGTCACAAACTTCAGGTGGGGCGTGTCGGCATCGTCGGCTACGCCACCGGGACCGGCAACCCGCGCATTGCGCTGGATACCGGCATGGACGCGGTTTTCTTCAATAACCCCGATTTGCCAGAGACCCGCTCCGAAATGGCGCTGCCGCTGCGCTCCAGCCGGGGCATCATCGGCGCATTGGACGTGCAAAGTGTGACGTCCAACGCCTTCAACCAGGACGACATCCGCGTGCTGTCCACACTGGCCGACCAGATCAGCATTGCCATTGAAAACGACCGTTTATTTGAGCAAACCGAGAAATCGTTAACTGAAGTGGAAACCATTTATCGTCAATATCTGCGCAATGAATGGGGGCGCATCTCGCGCACTGAAAAACTGCTCGGCTTCCGTCACCAGAGTGGCAAAACCCGCGCGCTGGAGGCGCCGCTGCTTTACCCGGAAATGCAGGCGGCCATTCAGTCGGGTGAGCCGGAGCGCCAGTTTGACGAAGACAACAACTCTGGCGCGCTGGCCGTGCCCGTCAAACTGCGCGGCGAAGTCATCGGCATATTGAACGTTCGCCTGCCCGGCAAGAAAAAATGGCGGGAAGACGAGCTGACCATCACTCAGGCTGTCGCAGACCGGGTCGCCATCTCGCTGGAAAACGCCCGCCTGTTGGACGAATCGCAGCGCCGCGCCAACAAAGAGCGCGCCATCGGCGAAATCACCTCCAAAATCAGCGGCTCGGTCAATATGCAAAACGTGATGAAAACCACCGTTGCCGAATTGGAACGCCTGATGCCCGGCTCTGACATTGTCATTCAATTCGCCGACCCGACAGAAGTAAACGACCAACCCAAGACAGGTGCGCAATGAAAACCGCTTTTGAAAACTTTCTCATTCCAAAAAGCGTCCAGTCGGATGAAAAACGCGCCGACTATCAGATGCTGCGCGCCATCGCAATGATGAGTTTTGTGGGGGCGATGGCGGCGGGTCTGGCCAATTTTGCCGTCATCCGCAGCCCACAATTGCTGATTGGCGCCGGCCTTATCATGGCCGCCGCACTACTTAGCGGCTATTTTTTACAGCAAGGCCGCGAAACCGTTGCGCGTTGGCTCTCCCCAGCCGGGTTATTAATTGCGCTGACTTTCATTGCCTGGAATGGCAATGGCCTGCACGACATCTCGGCTCCGGCAATTGTCTTGGTTATGATTATTTCCGGCTTAACAGATGGCATTCGCGGCACGGTCATTTACGGCGGGTTGATTAGCGCCGCCATCGCAACCACCGGTATCGCCGAAATGAATGGGCTGTTGGTGACCAAGGAAAACATCGCCTCTGATTTCGGTGACATCATTATCTTCATCGTCATCATCATGGTCACCGGCGGCCTGCTGCGGCTGTTAATCCTGCGTCTCAATCAAAACGTGCGTCAGGTACGGGAAAACGCCGCTGCCCAGGCCAGGGCCAACGAAGAACTGCGCGCCCTGCAAACCACTCTCGAAGAACGCATCGAACTGCGCACACAAGAACTGGCCGAACAATCCAGCGAACTGCTTCAACGCAGCGCCGAATTGGAAAAAACAAACGCGCTGGAACAGCGCCGCCTGGCACAGTTGCAAGCCATCTCCGATGTTTCACAAAAAATCGCCAGCATCCGTGATATCGGCGAACTGCTAGAAAACATCACCCAAATCGTCAGCGCCCAATTTGGCTTTTACCACGTTGGCATTTTCTTCAAAGACAGTTCCGGCCAATACGCCGTTTTGAGCGCCAGCAACTCCAAAGGCGGCAAGAAAATGCTGAAGCGCAATCACAAGCTGCGCATTGGCGAGGGAATCGTCGGAACCACGCTGAAAACGGGTCTGCCGCGGGTGGCCCTGGATACCGGCGATGACGCCGCCTACTTCAACAACCCCAACCTGCCCGACACCCGCTCCGAAATGGCGCTGCCGCTGCAAACCGGCAGCGCGCTGATTGGCGTCCTCGACGTGCAAAGCGTCGAAGCCGAGGCCTTTGGCGAAGATGACCTGCAAACGCTTGGCACGCTGGCCAACCAGGTCGCCATCGCCATCGAAAATGCGCGACTTTTTTCCGACTCTACCCGCGCACTGGACGAAGCCCAGACCGTCTACAAGCAATACATTCAGCGCGAATGGTCACGCACCACCGCCGAAACGCCCTTCGCCGGATTTCGCAACAGTCCACTCGGCCCACAGGCGCTATCCGCCAGGCTGAATCTGCCGGAGATTGAGCAAGTCACCCGCGAGGGCGCCTCGCTTTCCGCTGAAAAGGGAGAGGCCAACGCCATGCTGGCGGTACCGCTCAAAGTGCGCGACCAGGTGGTCGGCGTGCTCAATATCCGCGCGGCGGATGAAGTCGCCGCCATCAGCCAGGATGAAATTGATTTGGTGCAGGCTGTCGCCGAGCGCGTTGGGCTTTCGATGGAAAACGCCCGCCTGTTTGATGAAACCTCGCGCCGCGCAGAACGCGAAAAAACCGTCTCGGAAATCACCTCCAAAATTCGCAGCACCAACGACCCCAGCGAAATGCTGCAAATCGCGCTGGATGAAATCAAGCGGGCGCTCAACGTCAAAGAAATTCATATCGTCAAAAAAGATTCGCCCACAAGCGAGTAGCAGGAGAGTCTATGGCTTATACAGTTGCATTTTCCAATGAAAAAGGCGGCGTTGCCAAAACCACCACCACCTACTCGCTGGGCGCGGCGCTGACCGAAATGGGCAAACGGGTGCTGCTGTTCGACCTGGACCCACAGGCCAACCTGACGCTGGCCAACGGCGTCGAACCCGGCAAAAGCGAACACACCAGCGCCGATATGCTGCTGGACGGCTTTCCCGCGCGGCAATGCGTGCAGGAAACCGCCATCGAAAACTTGCATCTGGTGGCTTCCTCGCCGCGCATGGTGGATGCGGAACATTTTCTGCCGGTGCGCATGAACTACCAGTTTGTCCTGCGCGAGGCGCTCAACAACCCAGAAATGCAGAAATACGATTTCATCCTGCTGGATTGCCCGCCCTCGATGGGCGCCATCACCGCCAATGCGCTGACCGCCGCCAACCTGCTGATCATCCCCACCCAGGCCGAATATTTTTCCGCCTACGCTCTGCGCGATATGATGTCCATCATCCGCCGCATCCGCAAGGATACCAACCCCGACCTGGCCTACCGCATTCTCATCACCCTGCTCGACGAGCGCAATCGCGCCCACCGCGCCATTCGGGAACAATTGCAACAAACCTTCGGCGCGGGGCTGTTCAATGCGGTGATTGAAATAGACACCCGCTTACGCGAAAGCCCGATTGTGGGCATGCCCATCAGCCAATATCGCCCCAACAGCCGCGGCTCACAACAATATCGCATTCTTGCCCAGGAGTTACTCGATTATGTCCAACAACAAGGAAATTCGCAACAGGCTCAATAAACTGTTTGGCGAAATCAAGCAACCTGAGCAGGAAGACGCCCCCGCGCGCGAAAAACCCCTGCCTCAAAAAACTGACGCCAGGCCCCCTGTCGCTCCACAGATTCCGGCCTCGCGCGTGGTCAATACCCGCTCGCTGACCGGCGCCCTGCCAGCAGAAGCCGTCACTGTCACCCAGGTTTCGCGGGAAAATCTTTCCACGCTCTCCATTCCTTTTGAAACCGAAAGCGGCTGGAATGCGCTGGAACTGGTGGATGACACCAAGCGCAACTGGCAAGAAGATGAACGCGCCCTGCTGCGCCAGGTGGTGGATCAGTTAACCCTGGCGCTGCAAAACGCCAACCTCTTCAAACAGACCCAAAAATCGGCGGGGCAGCTGCAGGCCGTGGCCGAAATTTCCACGCGCATCTCCACCATTCTGGAAGTGCAGCCCCTGCTCGAAACAGCGGTGCAACTCACCCAGCGGCGCTTCAATCTGTATCACGCCCACATTTTCATCCTCGAAAGCGACAACCACACGCTGAGAGTAAAAGCCTGCGGCTGGCAGGAAGGCGACAGCCACGAGGGTACTCACGGCTCGCGCGAAGTGGACCTGGAACAACCCATTTCCATTGTAGCGAGGGCGGCGCGCACCCGCCGTCCGGTGATTGATAACGATGTCAGCCAAGACCCCGGCTGGCTGCCCAACCCGCTGCTGCCAGACATTCGCGCCGAAATGGCAATTCCCGTTTTCACCGGCGAAAACCTGCTGGGCGTGCTCAACGTCCACGCCGACCGGACGAACTTTTTCAGCGAGGAAGACCAGGCCATTCTCGGCACCCTGGCAGCGCAAATCGCCGGTTCCATTCAAAATGCGCAGTTATACCAAAGGGAACAGTACCGCCGTCAGGTGGCGGATACCCTGTCGGATATGGCGCGCATCACCGGCGAGTCGCTGCAGTTGGACGAAGTGGTACGCCGCCTGCTGGAACAACTGCCGCGCCTGCTCAGTTTTGGCACAGCCACCATTCAACTGATCGAAGCGCAGGGCAGGCGCCGTCAAATTGGCGGCTTCAGCTTAAACAAGGAACGCCTGGAAGAAATTCGCCACCCCGATAATTTTTTCCTGCGCCCCGAAAACGAAGACCCGCTTATTCATCAAATCATCACCAGCCGCCAGCCTGTCATTCTCTCTGATACGCACAACGACCCACGCTGGGAAGTGCGCCCAGAAACCGAACATATCCGCTCGTGGATGGGAATTCCGCTGCTGGTCGGCAGCGCCGTCATCGGCGTGTTGATTCTGGACAGCGAGCAAGCCAACAATTACAGCGCCGAAACCAGCTCGCTGGCGCAGGCCGTCGGCGCGCAGGCCGCCGGCGCCAAACAAAACGCCAGCCAATACGCCCAGGCCCCACAGCGCGCCGAAGAACAA
>JAVHNW010000325.1:0-1741 GCA_036169755.1 bacterium
ATCGAGCATGGTGCTCAGGCGCAGCGAACCTTCCAGGTGGCGATGCAAATCCACTTTGGGCAGGGCGCGATATTCTTCTGGAACGGGGATGGGGTTGTTGAACATCATTTTTACCGTCTCCTGTGCCGTTTACGGGCGGCAGAGTCGGAGGTTTCGGCGGGCGGGAGAGGCGCTTCGGGCGCGGCTTCGAGCGGCGCTTCCGCACTTTCGGCGGGCTGGGCCAGGGCGCGCGGGCGATAGGCGAACAAGTTGCTGACCGCCGCGGCGCGAATGTCGTGCAGTAAATTTTGGAAAAGTTCGGAGGCCTTGCCTTTGTATTGTACCAGCGGGTCACGTTGGGCGTAAGCCTCCAACCCAATCGAAACGCGCAGGGCTTCGACGCTGGTCAGGTATTCCACCCATAATTCAGAAATGACGCGCAGCAGGACTGTGCGGAAAAAGCCGTTGAGGGTATGTTGGCCAAGAGTCTTTGTCAGCGCCGCTTTTTGCTCTTCGGAGAGAGAGTCCGGCGCGGCGGCGGGGGCGAGGCCCTCGGGCAGGGAATCTTGCGGCAGGCCAAAATCGGCCAGGCGGGAGGCGTTTTGGCCGATGCGGAAGAATTCCACCAGCCCCCAGGCTTTTTCGAGCGCGGCCAGGCCATCGGTGAGATGTTCCAAAATGGTTTCTGCGCTGGCGTTTTCGCGGGCCAATTGCGAGGCGAGGTAGTTGTAGGAAAAACGGGCGAATTCCTGCGTCACCGGACGGTGGGTTTTGCTGTCAAAGTAGGCGCGGCGGGTCAGCGGCAGGGTGTTGATGATGCGGATGAGGGCGGAAGAATCGGCGCTGCGGACTTCGGGGCGGGCGAGCAGAGAGTCTATCTCGCGCGCCATGGGGCTGGCCGGGCCGGTCAAGCGCTGACGGCGGGCTTCGAGCATGGTTTCAACTCCGGCGCGGATTTGGTCGAGGGCGGCTGACCAGTCTGCGGTGGGTAGTTTTTCGCTGGCGGGGAAGGATTCGCCCAGGCGCAGCTCGATGGAGGCGAGCAGGCGGTTGATGGCGATGATTGTCAGCTGGCTGGCGGCCTGTTCGTAGAGGGCGTCTTCGAGTGATTGCGGCGCGCTGGCGAGCAGGCGCTGGTCATCGCCGCTCAGGCGCAGGGGAACGCCGAGCAGGCCGCTCAGTTCTTCGAGTATTTCCTGCGGGCGTTTTTTCTCTTCGCTGTCCTGGTAGCCTTCGAGGGCGGTGGCGAGCAAGTCGGCGCGTTCTTGCAGTTGGGTTTCGAGGGCGTTTTCGGCGCCGGTCAGGCTGTTTTCGATGGCGCTGGCGAGGTGTTCCTGTTCGTTTTCAACCGCCTGGCCGACCAGGTGGAGCAGAGAATTGCGCAAGTCGGCGGGTTTGAGTTGGTCGAGCAGCAGGCGCGCGGGGTAGGAGGGGAAAAGTTGGCCGTTGGCGGCGAAGAAGGTGGGTTGAATTTGTTCCAGCCAGGCCATTAATTTCCAGGGGCCTTCGGGATCTTTCATGGCGGGCGGCACGCGCTCGGCAATTTCGGTGCGCAGCAGTTCGAGCACATCTTCCGCAAGGTTTTCTTTGAGGAAGACACGGTCACGCTGGGCGTAGATGCGGGCGCGCTGGGCGTTGAGCACATCGTCATATTCCAGCAGGTGTTTGCGCATGTCAAAATTGCTGCCTTCAACGCGCTGCTGTGAACTTTCGATGATGTTGCCGACCAGCCGCGCTTCGAGCGGGAAATCGTCATCGAGTT
>JAVHNW010000326.1:0-1738 GCA_036169755.1 bacterium
GGTATTCCACCGACTGCAGACCCGCCGCGTGGATGAATCCTTCGGGAGTTTCCACCCAGCGCTGGTTAAACTGGCCTTCGATATACCCGGTCACTTCACGCAGCCAGGCGACAACCGTATCTTCGTAAATTTCTTTAATTACCGGCGCGTTGCCCTGCGGCTGAGTGTGCAGCGTAATTTTTCCACCGGTGCAGTTGCGCCCCAGCCGGGGGCTTTGCGGGAAATCTGGCAGCGGAAAAACGCGGCTGAAAGGGGTCAGCGCCAACATGCCTGCCGCGCCGCCCACCAGTTTGATGAAATCACGTCGAGAAAGTGTCATAAATTTATTCCTGTGTGGGCAAAAGCATACCCGCAAAAATGGGGAACGTCAACCGCAAGATGAGACGGGGATTAATGCTGCAGGTAGGCTTCAAACGCGCGCAAACACTCCGCGTTCACTTTATGGCCGATTTCGGCCTCACAATAGTTCAGCTCTGCGCCCGCCTTCAGCAGCGAATCCATTGAAAGCCGCGCCATTTCGGGCGGAACCATCTCGTCCTGCGTGCCGTGCGCCCAAAAAACAGATTTGCCGGAAAGGGGGCGCGTCTCTACCAGGGACTCACTCTCAGCCGGAAGAAAACCCGCCAGCACCGCCAGATGATTCACACGCTGCGGATGGGTCATGCCGAAGACGAGGCTCATCGCCCCGCCCTGGCTGAATCCGGCCACGTCGACGACCTGCGTTGCCACGCTGTTGGCGATGCCCCAGCGCTCCAGTAAATCCGCCAGCAAGACGGCGGCGGGGCGCATGGTTGCGAGAGTCGGCCAGCCCTGGGCGGGAGCGCGCCACGAGTAGCCTGTCGCCGCCGCCGGAAAGGGCGCGCGCGGCGCGAGAATCCACCAATCGGCGGGCAGGCGGCGGGCAAACGGCCACATGGAATTTTCGTCACCAGTCCAGCCGTGCAGCAGCAACAGCACGCGCGAGGCGGGGCCTGCGCCGGGGCGCACGCGCAGAGTCCAATTTTCAAAAGTAGTGAGTAAATTTTCAACAGTCATGGGTATCGTTTCGGTTTTTCATTTTTTTTGCTCGTCCCGGTTCGCGCGTTTGACAATCGCATCCAGGCCAATCATCGCCAGCCAAATCAGGCCGAGGGGAATCAGCGAACCAAGCAGGCAGAGTAAGGCGGTCAGCGCGGCGCCCAGGCCGTACAGCCAGCCAATCAGCAGCGGGCCAACGATGAAGAGCAGCAGCAATCCGCCCGCCACCAGGCGGGTGTTGGTTTGGGCGGCAAAATCACGCAAATTTTTGGTCATGGGTGTCCAGTCAGGGTTGAAACGTAAAAGACGAGTCGTCCGAGCGCAGGTCGCGCCACCAGCCGCGCAGCCGCCTCGGCCACGAGTCGAGGCGGCGCAGGGCGGGCAAAACCTGTTGGGTGGCCGATTCTCCCAGGCGGGCGACTTCGCCAACGTTGATGGCATCCAGCACGTTAATTTCGGCCAGGCCGGGGCGAATCAACACGTCGGGGCGGTCGAGGCTCAGGCGCAATTCGGTCATTTCGCGCTGACCGATGTCAAGCGCATCGGCAAAAACCTGAATGGCCTGGGTAAAATGCAGGCGGTTCAGCCTTTCGGCCAGCGGGCGCGGCACGGGAAATGTGAGCGGAATGGCCGGGCTTTCCAGCGGCGGCATCAGCGAAACCGCCACTACCGGCAGCCCCGGCGCCAGTGCACGCGCTGCGCGGACGGGAACCGGGTCGAG
>JAVHNW010000327.1:0-3167 GCA_036169755.1 bacterium
GCTACGGCGGCCCGGCCTGGAGGGAATTGGTCAGCGAAAGCCTGGTGAACGTGATGCTGCGCCAGGCAAGCATGCCGGTTTTAATTTGCCGCTAAAACCCCAAACAAAAAAAGTGCCGACCAAAAGGTCGGCGCTTTTTTTGTCACGTTGCTGCGCATTTAGCGGACGTCGAGAATTTCTTTGACGACTGGCGAGATGATTTTTCTCAACTCAGCGGCGTCCAAACCCTTGACCTTGAAGGTGATGATTTTGTTGGATGGGTTTTCGCCGGTAAACTGCCCAAAGGCGACAAAATTCCCTTTTTTGGCCGAAATGGCTTCCGTCAGGGCGGCCAGTTGACCTGGCTCGTCGCTGACCAGCGCGGTGACGCGCACACCTGCTTCGCGCGCGCCCATCAGTTCGAGGAAGACTTTGAACAGGTCAGTTTCGGTGATGATGCCGACCACGTTGCCGTCACGCAAAACCGGCAGACCGCCAATTTTGTTGTCGGCCATGATGCGGGCGGCCTGTTCGATGGGCATGTTTTCGTCAACGGTCATCACGTTTTTGGTCATCACTTCGGCAATCGTGATTTTGCTGAGCAGGTAGTTCATTTCCCAAATGCTGAGGGTGGTCACCGGGGAGGGCGAGGCGTTCAGCAGGTCTTTGTCTGAAACGATGCCGACCAGTTTGCCATCTTTGACGACCGGTGTGCGGCGGATATGCTCTTTTTTCATCAGGCTGATTGCTTCGGTGATGGGCATATCGGGCGCAATGGTAATCACCGGTTTCGACATTCTTTCGCCTACAAACATGGGGAGCCTCCTTGTAAAATGCTGGTTAATCTAGTTTGGGATGGGTGGGGAAAAGGAATATGGGAATGTTTTACAGGATTATAAGCCTAAATAAGTCTCGCGGATGTGGCTGTCGTTCATCAGGTTGCGCGCAGGGCCTTCCATTTCGGCTTTGCCTTCGGCGATGACGTAGGCGTAATCACCGACAGCCAGCGCCATTTGGACGTTTTGCTCCACCAGGACAATCGTCAGGCCTTCTTTGCGGAGTTGGCGCAGGGTTTCAAAGAGCTGCAGGGTCAGCACCGGCGCCAGGCCGAGTGAGAGTTCGTCAATCATCAGCAGGCGCGGGTCGGCCATGATGCCGCGTCCAACAGCGACCATTTGCTGTTCGCCGCCAGAGAGAGTTCCCGCTTTTTGGGTGGCGCGTTCCTTCAGGCGGGGGAAAAGGCTGAAGACTCGTTCCAGGTTTTGCTGATAGTTGCCGTGCGCGCGCCGATTGGTGGCGCCCATTTCCAGGTTTTCCTGCACGCTCATGTCGGTGAAGAGTTGGCGGCCTTCGGGAACCAGCACCAGGCCCAAATCGGCTTTGGCGTAGGCCGGGCTGTGGGTGACATCTTGCCCGCCGAAGAGGATGCTGCCCTGCCAGGGGCGATTCAGGCCCATGATGGTGCGCAGCAGGGTGGTTTTTCCCACGCCGTTGCCGCCCACCAGGCAGGTGAGTTTGCCTTCTTCGGGGCTGATGTTCATGCCCCACAGGATTTGAACCTCTCCGTAGCCAGATGTAACGTTTTTGACTTCAAGCAGCGCCATGTTCGCCCTCCTCCATCAGTTTGCGTGCCATGTTGGGGTCGCCCAGGTAGGCCTCGATGACTTTTGCATTGTGAACCACGGCTTCGGGCAGGCCTTCGGCAATTTGTTGGCCGTAGTCCAACACCAGCAGGTGATCCGAGACGTTCATGATGGCTTTCATGACGTGTTCAATCATGATGATGGTGATGCCCTGTTTGCGGATTTCAAGAATGGTTTTGACCATGCCGTCAATTTCGGAAGGGGTCAGCCCGGCCAGGACTTCGTCGAGCAGCAGAAGTTTGGGGTGGGCGGCCAGGGCGCGCGCCATTTCGAGGCGTTTTTTCTGGGCCACGTTCAGGCTTCCGGCCAGTTGGTCGGGGTTGGCTTTGATTCCGGCGAAGGTCATCATTTCATCAGCGATGCGGCTGGCAGCCAGCAGGTTGTGATTTTCATGGCCGAAGCAGGCGCCAGCCATGATGTTTTCACGCACACTTAATTCTTTCAGTGGGCGGACGATTTGGTGGGTACGCGCCATGCCCATTTTGGCAAGTTCGTAGGGTTTGTGGCCGGTGACGTTTTGGCCCTGAAAAGTGATGCTGCCTTCATCGGGGGTGTAGACGCCGTTGATGGTGTTGAACAGGGTGGTTTTGCCCGCGCCGTTGGGGCCAATCAGCCCCAGAATTTCGCCTTCGGTCAAGTGAAAGGTGATGTTGGTCAGGGCTTGCAGGCCGCCAAAGCGTTTGGTGACGTGCTCAACTTGCAGGATGTCGCTCATGCCAGGACCTTTCTCAGCCACGAAAAGCGCTGTCGTAACCAGCCAACGGCTCCGGCGGGGATGAAGAGCACAATCAGCAGCAGCAAAATTCCGGCCACCACCAGTTGGGCGTTCTTGAAAATCGGGCTGGTCAGCAAAAATCCGCGCAGGCGTTGGTAGCCGAGCGCGCCCAGCACTGGCCCCATCACGGTTCCCTGCCCGCCGAGCATAATCATGACCAGGGTTTCAATGGAGACGCCCAGGCGGAAGGCATCGCCGGGTTCCACGTTGCCGTTTTTGAAGAAGAATAGCACGCCGACCATGCCGGGCAAAATGGCGGAGGCGACGAAGGCCAGGGTTTTCACTCCGGGGGTGACGATGCCCATGACTTCGGCGGCGTCTTCGTCCTCGCGGATGCTCATCAGCCCCAGCCCAAATTTGCTGTGGCGGATGAGGTAACTTGCCAAAACGCCGAAAATCGCCAGCCCCAGCACGGTGTAATAAACCAGCCAGAGCGCCTGGGCGGCTCCGCCGTAGGGTTTGTAGACGGAAAATTGCAGTTCGATGCCGGTGGAGGCGCCGAAGGGCTCAAAATTTGAAATGAAGGTGCGCATGGCTTCGTTTACGCCGATGGTGACCAGGGCGAAGTAGGCGCCGCGCAGTTTGAGAATGGCCTT
Organism: bacterium; assembly: GCA_036169755.1. Classification (GTDB taxonomy): domain Bacteria; phylum Chloroflexota; class Anaerolineae; order Anaerolineales; family Villigracilaceae; genus UBA8950. Next base: position 2,994 of record JAVHNW010000327.1, read on the forward strand.
GCCGAGCAGGAAAGCCAGCAGGGCCGAGGCTGCGCCTCCAGCGAGGACGGCTACTGGCAGGGGCGCTATCTGCGCTTTGAGCAGATACATGCCAACGTAGCCTCCCAGCCCGTAGAAAACGACGTGGCCGAAGGAGACGTAGCCAGTGTAGCCCATCAGTACGTTCAGGCTGGT
>JAVHNW010000327.1:3267-8908 GCA_036169755.1 bacterium
ATTCCCAAAATCAGGCCGCCCAGCAGGGCGCCGACCGGGTTGCCCAGCCCGCCCAGCACGCCGATGATGAAACTTTTTTGTTGGTAGACATCGCCAGAGAGAATGTTGAAGGAGAAAAAGGTGGCAATCAGCCCGCCAGCGATGGCGGCCAGCATGGTGCCGATGCCGAAACTGAGCGCCAGGATGCGCGCGGAGGGAATGCCCATCAATTCAGCGGCGGCGCGGTTGTTGGCGACAGCGCGCACAAACTTTCCGGTGCGGGTGCGGTAGAGGAAGAAATATAGGCCGCCGGTCACCAGCAGGGTGACGAGCGCGGCTACCAGGCGCGTTCCCAGCAGGGTGACTGGGCCCAGGCTGACCGCGCCCAGGGTGAAGCCGGTATCGCGCGGGGTGGTGGTGAAGACCGCCGTCCCCAGCCCAATCACAATCATGTTGATGGCAAAAGTTGCCAGCAGGGTGGAGAGGTAAGGCGCGTTGATGACGCGCGCAATGCTGACGTAATAAATCAACATGCCGAACAGCAGACCGGCCAGTGCCACCAGCGCCAGCGCCAGGTAGGGATGAATGCCGAAGTTGGCAAAAATCAGATAAACGCCAAACATGCCCAGCGCAATCATGGCGCCGTGGGCCAGGTTGATGACGCGCATGATGCCCCAGATGAGGGTCAGCCCCATTGCGGCGATTCCATACACAACACCAATCAAGAGACCATCTGCGAGAGAAGTGAGCAGGCCGCCAAGGTTCATGCAAGTCTCCTTATATAAAATCCCCGCAGGCGTGTTTCGCCTGCGGGGTGGAAAGTGCGTGAGGATATTAGCGCAGCGGATAAACCGGTTCAGCGGTTTTTCCGGCGGCGGGCCAGACGACCTGCTTCAGCAGTGCACCAGCCGCGTCTTTTTGCCATTGAATGTAGACCATGTCATGGCCGATTTGCAGGCCATGTGATTCGGCACTGGTGTCGAATTGGATGTGGCCGAAGAAGGTCATCATGTCGGTGGCGTCCATCGCGGCCTTGACGGCGGCGGTGTCGAGGGAACCGGCGCTTTCAATGGCTTTTTGCAGCATCAGCCCGGCGATGTAGCCGCCCGCGGCGTGGTAGGAAGGTTCCTCGCCGTAAGCCGCTTTATAGGCGGCAACGAAATCAGCGCCAGTCGGGCCGTAATCGGGGGTGAAGGCGGCCAGTGGTTCCCACTGGCTGGGGCCGACGATGCCGTAGGCCGCGTCGCCAATTTCAGCGAAAGTCGGTTCGGGCGGGGCTACCAGCAGGGCGGTGAATTTCACAGCCAGCGCCTTTTCGGACATGGCCTTGGCGAATTGCTGACCATCGGCAAAGTGACCGCCGCCGAACATGGCCTCTGGCGCAGCCGCCGCGATTTTGTTGACCAGCGAGTTGAAATCAGCGGTGGTGGGGTCGTAGGCTTCCTTGACGACAATTTCGTAGCCTTTTTCGGTGGCGTAGGCTTCCAGCGCGTTGGCCACGTCGGTGGAGAATTTATCGTTTTCGTGGACGATGGCGATTTTCTTGACTGCCGGGTCGGTGGCGGCGAGCAGGTCGAGCGCCCCGGTCAGATAGCGGCTGGCGGGCGTGTAGGCCTGGTAAACCAGCGTGTAGCCCTTCTTGTAGGTCCCGTCCGAGGCAGCGCCGGTGGTGACCATGATTTTTCCGTACTGCTCGGCGATGACCGCCGAGGCGTCTGCCAGGCCGGAGGAGTAGGGGCTAATCAGAAAATCGGCTTTGTCTTCGGTGACGAGTTTGGTGTAGAGTTCCTGCACGCGGTCCTTGTTTGATTCGTCATCATAGAATTTGGCGTCGAACTTGACCACCGAGCCATCGGCCAGTTTGATGCCGCCCGCGGCGTTGACCTGATCCATCCACAGTTTGAGGCCGTTGTTCTGGCGAGTGGATTCGACGTTGAGTTTGCCGGTCTGCGAGGCAGTAAAGCCGATAATGGCCGTGGTTTCTACCGGCGCGGCAGTCGGCGCTTCGGTGGCGGCGGGCGCATCCGTGGCAGCGGGCGCAACTGGGGCGGGCGCTTCGGTGGCGGCGGGTGTCGCCGGGGCGCAGGCCGCCAGCAGCATGGCGAAAACAGCAAACAGAGCAAAAAGCAAGCGTTTCATAGGTTCTCCTTTGGAGCAGGAAACAGATATGCCGGGCATCCCAGCCAAGCAGGAGGTGATTTCTCTCATCTCCAGTTTTTATTTTAGTAACTTGACAAAGCGAGCGAAAGAGGCGGACGCATTTTTTCACTCAAATTTTATATTTCCCTGCCCTTAATTCTTCATGAAGAATTTTGGCGCGTCAATTTTCATAAAATCTGGAAAATAGAGGATTAATTTGTTCAAATTTCGTTCCGCAATTTCAATGATGAGAAGGTTGGGCTGAAATCTTTGCAAGGTTTCGGGCGACAGATTGCGGCTCATGCTGCTGATGTGGATGAAGTGCGACTTTGCAAAGGAGACGCTCAAATCATCATCCAGGTAGCGCGCCCCAAATGAATCGTGAAACATGAGCAGGGTCGGCAGGTTTTCATCCGCCGTCCAGCTAAATTGGTCATATTCGTTATACGCTTCTGGATGCTCACTTTGCGCTAAACCGGCGGGCGGGGTCAGGTCAAAACGATATTCTGTATAGTGGGGCAGGATTAACATGCTGGGAATTTCCAGCTGATACGGCCCATCCACCGACAATTCCATCTTTTCTTCGGAGATGGGTTTCAGCGCCGGGTAGGTGGGCTGTAAGGTTTGCAAAATGGCGGTATAGGCCGCAAAAGCGCCGTAGCCGTTCCAGTGGGTGTCGGTCTTGTAATAAATGTCATGCCGCTGCCTCGCCTCGCGCAAAGCCGGGCGCAGGTCGATGGACGCAATCCCGTGCGCCTTCAGCCGGGCAAAAAAAACATCCAGCTTTTCCGGGCCGGCTGCCGGGTGGATTTCGGGCGGCATACTCTCCGGGTAAATGGTCGGTTTGTTGGGCGCAATCACAATCAGCAGGGTGATATTTCGTTCGTTCAGCAGCCGCTGCAGCCGGGTCAGGCCGCCAAGAATTTCAGCCTGATTTTGAAAAACGCTCAACTTTTGAAAATCTTCAATGTTTTCATCGCCAGTGTAATTCATCCACCCCTGGGGGCCGAGCAAAGCCTGTTGAATGACATGGTCTCCCAGGCGCAGGCGCAGCGTGTTGGCCAGATCAATCAGCTCGTTTTTTTTGTAAAAACTATTTTCAAACTCGGCCAGGCCGTTTTGGCTGCTTTGCCAGGCCACAAAAACAGCGCCAGAAAACAGGAGAAGCAGGAAACCCCAGGCGTACACGCGGCGGAGAAAAGAGATGTTCATGGCAAGGTGGAAATGGGGGAAGTTAGCCCTCAAAACGATAGCCCACCCCGCGCTCGGTCAAAATATAGCGCGGGTGCAGCGGGTCCTGCTCCACTTTTTGGCGCAGTTTTCCCATGTAGACGCGCAGATATTCGGCTTCTTCGCCGTATTCGGGGCCCCAAACGTGTTGCAAAATGGCGCGGTGGCTGAGCGCCTTGCCAGAATTCTTCATCAAATACACCAGCAAATTAAATTCGGTTGGCGTCAATTCGATCGGCTGCTCACCCACCACAACGCTGTGCCGCGCCAAATCGGCGGTGATGGCCCCCAGGTGGATACTCTCCACTTCCGGCGTAGACTCGGCCCAGCGCGCGCGCCGCAAAACCGCCTTGATGCGCCCCAGCAGCTCGCCCACGCCAAAGGGCTTGGTCAGGTAATCATCTGCGCCCAGGTCAAAGGCCTTCACTTTGTCGCTTTCCTCACCCAGCGCCGTCAAAATAATAATCGGCGTCATCGAAGTTTGCCGGATGCGGCGGGTGGTTTCCAGCCCATCGAGATGCGGCATCATCACGTCCAAAATCACCAGGTCAATCGCCTGGCCCTGAAAAAGCGAAAGCGCCTCCAGCCCGTTGGACGCGGTGAAAACATTGAAGCCGCGCACTTCCAGGTTGCGCCGCACAAAATCACGCAGCGGTTTTTCATCATCTACGACCAGCACAGTGGGAGTTGACATAATTTTTTAAGCAGTAACCACTTCCAGGGGGATGTAAAAAGCGATGCAGGCGCCGCGCGGCGAAGGCTCCACCCAGATTTCTCCGCCGTGCGCGTGAACAAAGCCCTGACAGATGGAAAGCCCCAGGCCCGAGCCGCCTGACGTGCGCGAAAGGCGGCTGTCCACCTGATAAAACGACTCGAAAATGCGTCCGCTTTCATCGGCTGGAATGCCCGGCCCGTCATCCTCCACCCGAAAAATAAGTTTATCGCTGCGCCGCGCCACGCTGATGCGAATTTCCGCCTCGGGCCCGGCGTATTTGACGGCGTTTTCCACCAGGTTGCGCAGGATGGTTTCCATGCGCTGCGGGTCGGCGTAAAAAGGTGGCAGCCCCGGCTCAAGGTCCAACATCAGCCGGTTGCTTTCCTGCAAAGAGCCGCGCAGCGCCGCGCGCTGAACCAGGTCTTCAATATTGCATTCCAGCCGCTGAATGTTCAAACTGCCCGCCTCGATGCGTGAAAGGTCGAGCAAATTGTTGACCATATTTTCCAGCCGGTCGGCCTCGCTGGAAATAATTTGCAAAAATTCGCGCTGCGAAGCGCTGTCCCACTCGACATCCTCGGCCAGCAGGGTGGAAGCGTAGCCCTTGATGGCCGCCAGCGGCGTGCGCAGCTCGTGGCTGACGGTGGAAATCAGGCCCGATTTCATGCGATCCAATTCCCGGTCGGAGGTAATATCGCGCAAAATAACGCCCTGACCGATCGAAACGCCGCGCGCATTATTCACGTCAAAAAAACTCAACAACAGATAGGTGGTGCGCCCGTTGACATTCAACGGAATTTCCACCTCGCGCCGAATTTGCTGGCTGTTCAGCGCCGCCAGGGCTTCGCCGCGCGCCTTTTCTGGTTCAACGGCGTTGGAAAGTACCCGCGCCAGCGCGCGCTCCAATTGGATTCCGCTCAATTCGCTCGGCAGCAGGTTGGAAAGTTCTGCCGCGCGCCGGTTGGCATAGACAATATTGCCTTCCAGGTCGCTCAACGCCAGGCCTTCATCCAGCGATTGAATCAGCGCCTCGATGCGCCGGGTTTGCTCACGCCGCCTCGACTCGCTGCGGGCGAAGAGCGCCGCGTTTTCAATTGCCATGGCCGCATGATTGGCAAAACTCACCAGCAGGCGGATTTCGTCCACGCCGAATTCATGAACCTGCGCGTGGAAAACAATCAGCGCCGCCGGGGCGTGATACTGCGTCTTGAGCGGAACTGCCAGCAGCGAGCGATAGCCCTCCTCGCGCGCGCTGAGGCGATACGGCTCATAGTTGGGGTCAGTCTCAGTGTCATTCACCTGCTGCGGCTGGCCGGTGCGCAGGGCGCGAATCGTCACCGAAAGCGGGTCATCGGGCAAAATATTAATCTGCTCGGTGTAATTGGTCGAAAACCCGCGGCTGGCGCGGATGCGAAAAGCGCCGCTCGGCTGGTCGAGCGCCAGGATGACAATTTTTTTGACATCCACCAGGCGTTCCACCTGCTCCAAAATGCGGTTCAACACCGTGTCGGTATCCAGCGAGGAAACCACCGCCTGGCTGGTTTCCAGCAAAATCGTTTGCTCATTAATGCGGGCGGC
>JAVHNW010000328.1:0-1717 GCA_036169755.1 bacterium
GCAAAGGCCTGCAGCGCGCCCAGGTAGGTGGGCGACTCGACCACGACGTAATCACCCCGATTGAGGAACAGCCGCCCGATAAAATCCAACGCCTGCTGCGAGCCGGAGGTAATCATAATGTTTTCGGGGGCAACTTTGACGCTGTAACGCCCGGTGTGACGGGCGATCATCTCGCGCAGCGGGGTGTAGCCTTCGGTTGCGCCGTACTGCAGCGCCTGCGCCCATTCATTTTCCAAAACATAATTGCAGGCTTCTTTGAACTTTTGCACGGGAAAAACTTCCGGCGCGGGCAGGCCGCCCGCAAATGAAATGATGTCGGGCTGTTCGGTCAGTTTGAGCAGTTCGCGGATGACGGAACTGCCCATTTTTTGGGTGCGATGAGCGTAGCGATACTCCCAGGGTGTTTGCATTCAAACTCCTTCGACAAGAATTTTGGAGAACAATCTGGTCGTCAGAACAAAAAACCTGACAGGTAGATTTTTACCTGCCAGGTTTAATCTGACGTTGCGGCAACCAACTGCCGGGGAAACAATGACCAAAAAAGAGCGTCATGGTTTCTTTATCTTACCCACATTACGAACTTTCCGCAACCGACAAAATAACCCTTTGCCAGATGACAGCTGTCAGGTTTTTTTGAGAAAGTCATGCAAATCGCGCAGGGTTTGCCGCCAATTCTGTTCCACGCTGGTCTGGCGCTTGACCTGCCCGGCGCGCGCGCGCATAATTTCCAGCACGCGCTCATCTTCGCCCGCGTCCAGCCAAAAGCCGTGATTTTGCGGGCAGGCTTCCAGACGCAGATCATACAAGCGATATTGGAATTCCATCAGCGCCGCGCTGCAAGCCGGGCAGGCGCTGGCGGTGGCAGAAACACGATGCAGCAGCGAGCCTTTGCGGGAATCATCGTCAAAGGCGCTGTCTTCCAGCCGGTCGAGTTCGTCAAAATCGAGCCACATGCCGCGGCAGACCGGGCAGGCGTCCACCTCCATCATGCCCTTGTAATATTTTTTTGCCAGCGGGCCGGCGCATTTGGGACAATTCATGGGTCAAATTCCTTCCGCGCTGATTATATATCCGCCGCGCGAGGTGATGTTTGTCCATTTCGCCGCCGCGCCAAAGCAGATACAATCAACGCCATGACGCATGAGCGCGATAGAAAAAGCCTGCTGGCAATTAATCTCGGCCTGGGAATTAACATCCTGCTGGCCGGGCTGAAAACGGCGATTGGCATCCTCGGTCACAGCCCGGCCCTGCTGGCGGAGGGTATTAATTCCACCTCGGACGTGGCCTACTATGTCGTGGCCGGGATTTTCGTGCGTCTCGCCAACAAACCGGCGGATGATGAACATCCCTACGGTCACCGCCAGTTGGAAAGCATCGCCTCGGTGGTAGTCGGCTCCTTCATCGTCAGCACGGCAATTGCCGTTTTTTGGGGCGCGGTAAACCAGGTGTGGAGGCTGGTGGAGGAGGGCATCCATTCCAACGGCGCCTCAAACCCGGCACTGTGGATGATTTTGGCAACGGTGAGCGTCAAAATTTTTCTGACCTGGTACGTGGGGCGGCTGGGGCAGGAGACGAAAAACCCGGTGGTGCAGGCGCTGGCTTTTGACCATCGCAATGATTTATTTTCGGCCTCCGCCGCTGCGCTGGGAATTTTCCTCGGTCAGCGCGGCCTGCCCTGGGTGGATCCGCTGGCCGGGGCGCTGGTGGCGCTGCTGAT
>JAVHNW010000329.1:0-8875 GCA_036169755.1 bacterium
GTAAATCACCGCTGCCGCAGCCGATTTCCAGCACGCGCTGACCGGGCGAGACCAAATTTTGAAAAATTTGCGCCAGACGGCGGTGATATTCTGCGCTGAAAGGGGAAGGCCTGGCTGGGTTTTGATGAATCGCCTGCCAGTGGCGCTGACGTTGGCTGGCATATTCTGCCAGGCTGGAGGGTTGGAAAGGCGTTTGGCTCATGGTTTTTTCTCAAAAAGAACTGGTTTTGATTATACCGGCTGGAGTCGGAAATCTTGCCTCGTTCTTCGCGTATAATACCCGGCATGGAAGAACGCATTCAGAAAATCCTTGCACAGGCTGGCATTGCCTCGCGGCGCGCTGGCGAAGAATTAATCCTTGCCGGGCGCGTGCGCGTCAATGGCAAAGTGGCCGAAATCGGCCAAAAAGCCGACGCGGCCCGTGACCGCATTGACGTGGACGGACGAGTCATCAAGGCGCCCGAAGCCAAGGTTTACATCGCCTTGCACAAACCGCGTTTTATGCTGACCACTGTCGAGCCAGAACGCGGCGACAGCCGCCCCACCGTGCTCGATGCCGTGCCGGTGCCTGAACGCATTTTCCCGGTTGGACGCCTGGATTTTGAAAGCGAAGGCCTGGTATTGCTGACGAATGACGGCGATTTGGCGCAGCGCCTTTCGCATCCACGTTACGGCCATGAAAAAGAATACCGCGTGTTGTTTGCTCGTCATCCCGATGCCGAACAGTTGGAAACCTGGCGGCGCGGCGTGGTCATCGAAGAAGGTGTCAAAACCCAGCCTGCTGAAGTGCGCCTCGAATCGCTGGCCGGAAAAGGCGCCTGGGTGCGCATCATCATGAAGGAAGGCCGCAAACGCCAAATTCGTGAAATTGGCGCGCTGCTGGCCCTGCCGGTCGTCAGAATCGTGCGCGTGCGCATTGGCTCGCTGGCGCTGGGAACGCTCAAACCCAAAGAGTGGCGCTACCTGACCCCTGCCGAAGTGGAAGCGCTTTGGCACCGCGATGCGCCGCGCCCCAAGCCCTGGTTCAAAAAACGCCCCGAAACCGAGGCGGCGGGCGCGGATGAAAAGAAAAAACCACTGCGCCGCAGTTTTCCCCCTCGCCCTCAGCGCGGAGCGCCCGCCGATGGGCGCAAACCTGCCCGCGCCTCGCGCCCCGAACGCAGCGCGCCGAAGGATGGCGCGCCCGGCAAAAAACGAGTCGCTCAGCGCCGCCGTGGGCAAAACGAAAAATAACGGCTGCGCTTAATTCTTCACTCCCAATCGCGCGAAAATGGCCTCGGCCTTTTCGCGCTTTTCTTTCTCTCCGCTCCAGCGGCTCCACGCCAGCAGCGTGCGCGCCTGGTCGGCCTCCGAGCCGATTTCGGTGAAGATGCGCAGGCTTTCGGCGTAGCATTCCTGCGCTGAAGGCAGCGCCGCCCCCGGCTGATTTAGGCTGGCGCACTCTCCCAGCACGCGCCACGCCGCGCCCGTTACCTCCGGCTGCTGTGAGCTTTGCGCCAACTGCAGGGCTTTTTGCGCCAGCGGCGCCGCCTCCCTCAGGTTTTTCTGGCCGAGGCAGGCTTCTGCCAGAAAGCAATACGTCAGCGGCAGATAGTGCGTCAGACCGCCCCCCGTCAATTCAATGGATTTGCGCAAATCGGTTTCGGCGGCGGCAAACTGGCCGAGCCGAACTTTTGCGCCGCCCAAATTGCTGAGAAAAATACTCTCGCGGTCGCGCGCGCCGATTTCGCCCGCCAGGGTGAGCGCCTCCTGATAGCGCTCCACCGCCTCGGAATATTCGCCGCGGATGAAGGCGCCCACGCCCTGATTGTTGAGCATGGCCGCCGTGCCGCGCCGGTCGCCCAAAACGCGGTAGGTTTCGAGCGCTTCCTGTTCGCAGTCAATCGAATCGGCAAACTGGCCGCGCAGGTCGTAGACCGCCCCCAGTAATTGATAAGTTTGGGCCATTTCGCGCAGGGCTGCCGGGTTGCTGGGCAGCCGCCGACAAATTTCCAGCGCGCGCAGGCCGACTTCCTCGGCGCGGTTCCCCTCGCCCAGGTGGTAATGCGCCCAACCCTGACCGTTGAGCGCCCTCGCCAGCAACACCGATTCGGCCTCCAGGTGGGCCGCGCGGTCTTCGCTTTTTTGCGCCGAGGCGAGCGAGGCGCTGGTTTCTCCCTGATGGTCTTGTAAAAACGAAATGTTGTACCAGGCCAGCGACTGCGCCTCCTCGTTTTGCGCCTTCTCCGCGGCGGAGAGCATCTCGCGGTAGACCTGCATGGCCGCGGGAAAATCGGTGCGCGCCTGCAGTGATTTGCCGAAATTCTCATACCAGCGGAAGGCTGCCGGAGCAATCGGTAGTTGCGCCTCCTGCAGAAAACGGAAGGCCTTGCGATAAACTTCCACCGCTGCTTCGGGGGCGTAGGCGTCGAAGGCCCCGTCGCCCGCCAGGCCGAACCAGGTGGCAGCGTTGGCGAAATCTTCGGCGCGCTCGTAATGTTCGGCAATTAAAATTGCCACTTCGGGCGCGCGCTGGCCGCTTTGCGAGGACAGCCAGGCAGCGGCCTGCGCGTGCCAGCCGCGCCGCTGACGTTTGAGCACCGTCTCGTAGGTTACTTCACGCAAAATGGCGTGTTTGAAAACGTACTCTGTCATCCCGGCGAAGGTGCTGGAAGCGCGTGGAAAAATCAGTTCGCGCGCGTAAAGCGCCTTCAGTGTCTGACGGGTTTGTGCCAGGCTTGCGCCGCTCAGCACGCTGACGGCCTCATCCCAAAAATTTTTTCCCAGCGCCGAGGCGCATTGCAGGGTGACGCGCTCCTCTTCCGGCAGGCTGTCGAGGCGGGCTTGCAAGATTCCCGTCAGCGTGGGCGGAATGGCGATCATTCCCAGCCGGGTTAAATCTGCCTGCCAGCGTTCACCGGTACGAATCACTCCGGCGTCAATCAGCATTTTGAGCAGTTCTTCCACGTAGAAGGGGTTGCCTTCGGCATTTTCCACCACCACCTGCAGCAGGCGCGGCGGAATTTCTTCCATTTTCTGCAAAATTTCGCAAACCAACTCATGGCTGGCGTCTGCGTTGAGCGGCGGCAGGTTGACCCGCTGATGAAAGGGAACCTGTGCCCCCCACTCGGGTTGGCGTTCAAACAAGGCGGGGCGCGCCAGGCCGATGAAGAGAATCGCCTGACCGGCGGCCTCGCGCACCATTTCTTTGAAAACTTCCAGCGAGTCGCTGTCGGCCCAGTGTAAATCTTCCACCAGCACCATCAGCGGCGTGCGTTGGGCGGCGGCGGCGACAAACTGCCCCAGGTGATGGCGCGCCCGGTCGCGGATTTGGCCGGGATCGTTGAGAATGCCGCGCAAAAATGGGCTGTCCGAAAAATCCAGGCCTAAAATTTGGCCGATGAAATGCGCTTTTTCCAGCGCATCGGCGCCGATGGTCTCCAAAATGCCGTGTTCCAATTTTTGACGGGCGATGGGCAGCGGGTCATTTTCCTGAATGCCAAAGTAGTGTGAAAAAATATCGCGCAGCAGGCCGTAGGGCAGGGGCATACTTTTTTCGGTGGCGCGCCCTTTCAGCGTGATGTGCGGCGTGGCGCGCGCGTCCAGCCATTTTTCAAATTCATACAGCAGGCGGCTTTTTCCCAGCCCGGCCTCGCCCACCACCGTCAGCGCGCGCGCGTGTTTGCTGGAGAAAACCTGCTGGCAGGCCTGCTGAAGCGTGAGCAGTTCTGCGCCCCGCCCCACCATGCGCGTTTCCACGCCCTCGATTCCGCGTGTGCGCGGGCGAAAAATGTGCGGAACTGGGCGAATCAGCCGGTAAAACTGCATCGCCGCGCTGAATCCTTTCAGCGTCTGAAGCGGCAGGCTCTCCACCTCGAACAGGCCGCGCGTCAGTTGAAAGGTTTCGTGGCTGAGATAAATTTCCCCGGTGGGCGTCACCTGCTCCAAATGGCTGACCAGGTTGATGGTTTTTCCCATGGCGGTATATTCGCCCTGAGAGCCAACTTCGCCCAGCATGACTTGCCCGCTGTGCAGGGCGATGCGCAGGTTTAAGCCGGTTTGCGCGGCGGGCAGGGCGCTTTGTATTTCCAGCGCGGCGCGCAGCGCTTGTTCGGCGTCATCTTCGCGCGCCGCCTGTACGCCCCACAGCGCAATTACATTATCGCCCATGTGTTTATCAATGTGACCGCCGCGCGCCATAATCAGGCCGTCCAACTGCGCCCAAACCTGATTCATCCGGTTCATCACGTCTTCCGGGTCCATTTTTTCAGAAAGGTCGGTGAAGCCGGAAACATTGGCAAACAGCGCGGTGACCATGCGCCGTTTTTCGCGTTCTTTTTCGGTGTGCTCGCGGTTTTCCAGCCCGGCCAATTGTGGCAAGAGAACTGCCAGCGCGGCATCCACCACGTCATCACCCAGCGCCTGGCGCAGGCTTTCCTGGGCCGCAATAGCCTTTTTTAAATCGGAAATCTGCGCTGCGAGGGGTTTGTTCATGCGCTTTTGGCTTGATTTTTCTCGGCGCTGGCGTGCGCCTGGTTGACGAGGTAGATTCCGCTGAGCGCAATCAGGCCGCCGATGAGCTGGAATTTGCTGGGAATTTCTCCCAGCAATGGAATTGCCAGCAGGGTGGTCATCACCGGCTGACCAATCATGGTGGGCGAAACCACCGAGGCGGGTAAATGTCCCAGGGCATAGGTCATCGAAAAATAGCCAATCACCTGTGAGACGAGCGCCGCGCCCAAAAAGGAAAGCCAGGTGGCGCTGGAAAAGCCGGTGAAGGAATTGCCTAAAAACAGGTTGATGATGAATAGGGTGACGGCGGCGAAGAGCGCAATCAGCCAGGTGTAGGCGAGGGGTTCAATAAATTTGCGTCCCCTGCCGGTGGAGAGAAAATAAATGGCGTAAAACAGGCTGGTGCCGACCGTCATCAGGTCGCCGATTCCCAGGCGCGGATGAAGGATGAAGTCGCTGCCCATAATCAGCGCCGCGCCGCCCAGCGCCAGCAGCAGCCCAACCCAAAAATCGCGCCCCAGGCGTTCTTTGAAGAAAATCAGCCCGGCCAGCGCCACCCAGAGCGGGGCGCTGTTTCCAATCAGCGTGGCGTTGGCGGCGGTGGTGTAGCTGAGCGCGGTGTTCCACAGCGCCAGGTCGCAGCCGGTAGCGATTCCACCAATCAGCGGGAAAATCAACGTTTTGGGTTGAATGGCACAATTTCTGAGACATTTTGCGGCAACAAATGGCGCCAAAATGGCTGCGGCCAGGAACATGCGATAAAAGCCGGTCATTGGGCCGGGCGCGTCTGCCCAGCGCACAAACATGGCGGAAAGGCTGAGGGTTAAAATTCCAATGCCGAGCGCGGCGTAAGGCAAAATGGGGGACGTTGATTTCTGTTGGGGCATACAGGGGTTCCTTTTGGGTTTCCATTTTATCACCGCCGCCCAGAGAATTTTTTGGGCTGGGAAAGTAGTACTCATCTCCCACAGACTTTTGTTAAGATTGGGGTATAATCTTTTTAACATTCGGCAGGCGATTTTCCCTGGCCGTATTTTTTTCCCCATGTCTTGTTTTTTATTTGTTTAGAGGGCCAATGAACAACGCTGTGATTTTAGCCATCGAAGGTAAAAAGGCAGATCAGCCGGTTTTTGCGGCGCAGTTGGAAAAAAAAGGATTTACTGTTGTCAGCGCCCGCAGCGGGGTGGAGGCGCTGGAGCGCCAGGCAGATTCCAGCCCCGACCTGGTGGTGTTAAATGCCGCTGCGCTCGGCTCCAGCGGTGTGCGCATCATCCAGTCGCTCCGCGAGAAGCAGGGCGAAGACCCCCTGCCGGTTTTGATGATTCTCGCCGCGGGCCAGACGCCCCAAAAATCGGCGGCGGATGCGACCCTGATTTTGCCCTTCACCGTGCAAAAATTGGTCAATCGTTTGCGCTCGTACCTGCCGGGCGATGGCGCCAGCATTTTGCATGTTGGTCAAATTCGGTTGGATACGCAGCACCGCCGCGTGAAATGCCTCGGTAAAAATGTCCGGCTGACGCCGCGCCTGGCAAATTTGCTCAAAGTTTTAATGGAGCGCAAAGGCGAAGTGGTGGGCCGCGAAGAATTATTCAAGCGCGTGTGGGAAACCGACTATTTTGGCGATACACGCACGATGGATGTGCATGTTTCCTGGCTGCGAAAAGCCATCGAACTCGACCCTGATCACCCTAAATTTTTACATACGGTGCGCGGCGTCGGCTACCGGTTGGATGTTTAACCCGCCAAAACAGCCTGATACTGCTCCCCGGTATTGCTCACCGCCCGCAGGCAAATTTTACCGGCGGGCTTTTTCTCGTCCAGCGGCAGGCTCAGGGCCAGCGAGCCGCCCCGCAGCGGACGCACGGCTTGGGCGCGGCTGTGAAAAACCTGGCCGTCAAAGTGGGGGTCAACTTCCCAAAAAATGAGTGATTCGGTTTTTCCGGCCAGAACCACGCTGCCAGATTCGAGATAAAACTCAAACGCGGGAGGGTTTTCCGCCAGCGGCGTTTCCACCCACAAGCGGGTCGCCGTTGTGGATGGGGTACGCGCCAGCCGGGCGCGAGTCGTCTGCGCGGCGCGTAAATTTCTATCGGACGCCACAAAACGCCGCTGGAGGCGGGCGGCGGTCAGCGGCGTTGTCCCCGATCCGCAGAAAAAATCTGCCACCACGTCACCCGGATTCGACGAGGCCAGGATGATGCGTTCCAGCAGGGCTTCCGGTTTTTGGGTGGGGTAGCCGGTGCGCTCGTGATGCAGGCGCGCCACCACGGGAAAATACCACCAATCTTCGGGCACTTTGCCGCGTTTGAGGTTGGGCGTTTTGCCAAACCCGGCTTTGCTGGAGGCGGCAAAGGTTTTCAGCGTGTTTTCATCGTAGGGGACGCGCACGGCATCGGCGTTGAAAACGTAGTCGGCGCTTTTCGTATAGGAAAAAATTACATCGTGTTTGCGGTTGAAGGCCGAGCGGATGGGGGATGGGCCGTGATAATTCCAGCTAATTTCGTTCAGCAGGCGTTCCGGGCCGAAAATTTCATCCAGCAGCAGGCGGGCGTAGGCATCGGCGTGCCAGTCGAGGTGCAGGTAGAGCGTGCCATTGGGGGCCAGCAGGCGGTGCATCAGCGATAGACGGTCGTAGAGAAATTGCAGATAGGTTTCCAGATTGTCCCAGGCATCTGTGTAGCCGCTGGCGAGCTGCCAGTTTTGCGGCTTGCGTGAATCTTCCCCCCGGCCAATGCGGGCGCTGAAGTTGCGGTTGGTGAAAAAGGGCGGGTCGGCGTAGATTAAGTGGATGCGGTTTTCCCATTCGGGCAGCAGCGCGGCCATGACCTTCAGATTGTCGCCTAGGTACAGGTCGCTGAGCTGCGCCGGGGTTTCGGTCTGCGGGTGGAGTACGGATTCGAGGTGAAAATCCGGCGGTGGAGGTGTTTGCGGCGCGCGTTTTCCGGGCCAGGTCAGCTCAATCATGGCGTTATCGTCACGCGCGTGCCATAGCCTTTGCGGTCGAGCGTGGCCTGGTTCAAATCTTCCATCCTGGCGGTAGGATAGGTCCAGCGAAAAAGCCATTTGGCTTCCTCGTTGCGCATGTTGATACAGCCGCTGCTCATCGGCACGCCGAAGTTGTCGTGCCAGTAGGTTCCGTGAAAAGCGTGCCCCTGCGGGGTGAAAAAACAGGTCCAGGGTACGCCGGGCAGTTCGTAGGCTTCAATATCGGCCAGAAAGTTGCCGTTGCCCATGTGCTTGGATGGCATTTTGACGCTGATGTTAAATTCCCCGGTAGGCGTGCGCGTGGGAATGCCGTTGGGGCCGGGTACGCTGCTCAGACGGCCCGAAGAAACCAGCGTTTGCAAGACAACTTTGTCGTTTTCGTAACAGGTCAGCCGCTGATTGCCGATGGAAACCTCTATGCGTTTGGCTTCCCAGGGCAGGTCGGGCGAAATCGGCGCCAGTTCATCATCTGCAATCAGGCGCAGGTGTGTGGCCGGGACGATGTAGGTGATTTCCAACAGTTCATCCACCAGGCGATACCAGGGCAGGCCATCCGGCCCGGTTTCCACGTTTTGCACCCAGTGAACGGTTTGATAATACAGGCGATAGCGCGGCTCCCACGAGTCGCCGACTTGAAAAAGGGCTTGCGTATAGGGAACAGTCACTTCGCCCAGACGTTTTTTCTCGCCGATGGAAAGAGCCGGCTGCTGATAGCGCACCTGCACTTTGGGCATACGCGCCCGGTGAACGAATCCGCCCCAGACGCGGTACCAGACCGGATTGCTGGCGGGCGTACCCGAATTGACTTCCTCGTAAATTGGCAGCACCTCATCACGAAGAACCTGGCGCACGATCAGGCTTTCATCGCTCGGCTGGCTGTACACGCTGATTTGAGTCGTTGCCACACGCGCCAGTGGGCTGTCGTCAAATTCGTCCACCTGAGGCAGGTAGGGCGAAAAGGCCAGCCCGCCCAGGGCGGCGGCGCTCAATTTCAGAAAATCGCGGCGGCTGAGTGTTTTCATGGGCAAATTGTACACTAAAAATAAAGGACGCCAGCCGAGCGGCTGGCGTCCTTTATTTTAGACGTAAAAAGCGCCTATTTTTTTTCGGGCAGCATATTTTTTAGCAGGTGGTCTTCCAGCGCCATGCTGTGGGCGCAGCGACCGTTGCCGAGGAAAAATTCGCAGTCACAGTGAAAGACGCCATCGTTAAACGTGACGTGATGGTCATTGTTGTCACCGTGAAAAGTGACGTCAAAGGCATTGAACATGAAACGTTTGGGTTCCTCGGCATAGCGTTTGGCTTTGTCAATTTTTCCAATCAATCCGTAGTTCATGGTAGCGCTCCTTTTTTTGTGAGAATAAAAAAGCACGCGCCTATCCGCGTGCTTTTTTATTCT
>JAVHNW010000330.1:0-1701 GCA_036169755.1 bacterium
GCCTCGCTGCTCACCAAACGCCTGCCGGTCATGATGGCCCTCGCCGCCGCCTTCGGCGCAGCCTCCGCCGTGGTCGGGCTGTACCTCAGTTATTACAGCAACATTGCCAGCGGCGCAGCCATCGTCCTGACCGCCACCGCCTTTTTTGTCATCGTTTTACTCACACAAAAAAAAGCGGAACGGGATTAACTCCGTTCCGCCAGCGCCGCGCCTTGCGAGGCTTTGCAGATGTAAATTTCGGGGGAATGTCCCGTCTGCGAGTGATAGCCTGCCGCAAGAGCCTCAGCAAACGCCCCGGCTTGATTCTGCGCCACCAGGTTGACCGTACACCCGCCGAAACCGGCTCCCGTTAACCGGGCGCCGTAGCAGCCTGGCAGCGATTGCGCCAACTGCGCCATCACATTTAATTCCTCAATCGAAACTTCAAACAAATCTCGCAAACTGGCGTGACAGGCATTCATCAGCCCGCCAAAAGCCGCCAGGTCGCCGCGTTCCAGCGCCGCAAGAGCCACTTCCGTGCGGGCGATTTCCTCCACCACATGCCGGGCGCGTTTTTCGGCTTCGGGCGGCAGCTTGGCCGCCAGGCGGTTAAAGTCTGCCGAAGAGACATCGCGCAGCGAGCGAATACCCGGCAAATCGGCGCGCAAATTGGTCACCGCCTGCTCACAGGCGGCGCGGCGGCGGTTGTATTCGCCGCTGGTCAATTTTCGGCGCACACCGGTATCGGCCACCACGATGGCAACGCCCGGCGGCAGCGGCAGGGGACGCCATTCCAGCGAGCGGGTATCCAGCAAAAGCAGGCTGTCTTCCACGCCGCAGGCCGAGGCGAACTGATCCATAATGCCACAGTTGACGCCGACATAGTCGTTTTCGGCCTTTTGCCCAAGCTGCGCACGAGCCATCGGCGGCAAATTCCAGCCGCCCAGGGTTTGCCAGGCCAGGGCAAAAGCCATTTCCACCGAGGCGGATGAACTCAGGCCCGCGCCGCGCGGCACGTCCGAGGCGAAAACCGCCCGCATCGGGCGAATCTCGCGCCCGGCCTCCATCAGCGCCCAGGCGACTCCGGCGGGGTAGAGCGCCCATTCGGGCAGGGCGGCGCCATCGGGGCTGGTTTTGGCGGGTAAATCCTTCAGGGTGAAGGCGGCCTGTTGGTCGAAATCCAGCGCAGTCAGGGTGGATTCTTGCTCCACGGCGGAAAAAGCGAGCCAGGTGGCGCGGTCTATCGCGGCGGGCAAAACCAGCCCCTGGTTGTAATCCACATGTTCGCCAAGCAAATTCACCCGCCCCGGCGCGCGGACGAGGTGGTCGGGCGGCTGGCCGAATTTTTGCTGGAAGGCGGCCAAAACAGCGTCTTTGGGGTGCATGAAAAAATCTCCTCTGGCTGCGGCTAACGCTGCTTGTAGTGAACGCCAGAAAGGGCGCGCAAGCGGTCGGCGGCGCTTTCGGCGGTGATGTCGCGCTGGGGCATGGCGAGCATTTCGTAGCCGACCATGAACTTGCGGACGGTGGCCGAGCGCAGCAGCGGCGGGTAAAAATGGGCGTGCAAAACCCATTCGGGGTGCGGCTGGCCGTCCGTTGGCGCCTGGTGAAAGCCCATTGAGTAGGGGAAGGAGGTTTCGAATAAATTATCGTAGCGGGTCGTGACTTCTTTGAAGAGGTCGGCCAGGGCGCGGAATTCGGTTTCCGTCAGCTCGGGCAGGC
>JAVHNW010000331.1:0-8674 GCA_036169755.1 bacterium
GCCAAAGCGCGATTTTAATGAAAACGGATGCGTTTCATGCAGCAAAACATGTGACAGAAATTACAAAAAGTAATGACGGGCTACCAGCCGAGAGAGACGCCAATCAGCCGCCCGATGCCATACGTCAGCGCAGCGGCGGCCAGGCCGAAGAGTATCTGGCGTGTGCCAGAATACCAGACGCTGCGCCCGGTCATCAGCGTGATGGCCGCGCCGATGGCAAACAATCCCAGCCCGCTGATGGCGACGCTGGCGTAGACGGCGTTCATGCCGCTGAGAAAGATGAACGGCGCAACCGGGATGATGGCGCCAATTGCAAATAGAAAAAACGAAGTGTAGGCCGCTTCCCAGGCCGAGCCGCCCAATTCACCGGGGTCAATTCCCAGTTCTTCGCGCGCCAGGGTGTCGAGCGCGGTGGTTTTGTTCGCCAGCAGGCTGTGCGCCAGTTCGCGGGCGCGCGCTTCGGGCAGGCCTTTGGCCTGGTAAATCAGCGCCAGTTCTTCGGCTTCTTCTTCGGGGTTGGCGGCCAGTTCTTCTCTTTCGATGTTGATTTGGCGTTCGTACAACTCGCGCGAGCTTTGCACGGAAAGCCATTCGCCCAGCGCCATCGAACCGGCTCCGGCCAGCAGCCCGGCCAGCCCGGTGATGAGAATGCTCTGCCCGCTCAATTCGGCCCCGGCCACGCCCATCACCAGGCTCAGGTTGGAGACCAGCCCATCGTTGGCGCCCAGCACGGCGGCGCGCAGCGCGTTCCCGCCCGAAGAGCGGTGACGGCCCTCCGTTTCGGCGACGACGCTGCCAGCCACGCCGCTTCCGCCGCTCGCCGCCGAAAGCAGGCGGGCGTGGGCCTGCTCATCTGCCGACATGGTGGCGGTTTCTGCCTCTGGCTGACTGGCGTAGGCGTTGCTGTCGGCTTTTTCGTTGCTGGTGACGGTGGGCAGGACGAATTGTGCGCCAAAACGCCGCGCCAGCCCGATGAGAACTCGCGCCCGCCAGCTGGGTTGAATTTTTGCTGACAGCGCGCCCGCCGCCTCCAGTTTTTCGCGCCAGAATCCAGCGTGGCGCTCTTCGCTTTCGGCCAGGCGGCGATAGACGGTTTGCATTTCGGGGCGGCTTTCTTTTTCGGCCAGCACGCCGTAGAGCGCGGCGCCATCCATTTCTTTTTGCAGATTTTGTCGGTAACGTTTCAGGTCGGCAGAAGGGGTTGTCATGATTTTCTTTCGGTTTTGGGGCTAGAATTTGGGCAGAAGCTGATTGCTTTCTGCCGAATCGAGGATGTTTTGGCTGACTTGGCCTTGCAGTTTGAGCAGGCTTTCTTTCACCAGGTCGGGGCCGAGGGCTTTGTTGCTGTAGTCGCGCAGGGTGTCGAGCAGGAAGCGCAGGTCGGCGGCTTCCATCTCCTGGCGTCCACGCGGCAGGGCGATTTCACCGCCAGAGATGGTGATGGCCCAGTTGTGCTGGATGCAGGTCAGGTTGAGGATGCCCATCAGATTTTCGGCAAATTGCTGGCCGTTGGTGGCGAGCATTAACTGGTACAGGGTTCTCACTTCGCCGTAGAAGTAGGCTTTGATTTCTTGCTGGCTGATGGATTTTTCCAGGCCGAGGCTGGTCAGCATGGCGTAGGCGAGTTCCTTCTGGTCTTTTTCCAATTCGTACTGGCTGAGGTCGCTTTCGCTGGCTGGAAGACTCACGCGCAGCAGCAGGTTGAAGCCGGTAAATTCGTGCCGCTCGCTGCGCGTAATCAGGCCAGAAAGGGTCGCCGCGCGGCCCTCGCCTTCCTGCTGGGCCAGGCTGAGGGGAAATTCTGCCACCTGGCCGTGTTTCAGCAGGTTTTCTTTAAATTCGTTGAAGCGTTCTTCGTCCATTTCCAGCGCTTGCCAGACGGGTTTTCCGGTCAGATGGCTTTCTTCCGGCTGTCCGGTCAACTTTTGATAATTGGGGCTGAGCGAAATCAGGGTGTCGTGTTTGTCTGTGAAGAGCAAAACATTGACAAAATAGCTGTGTTCCAACGAGACTTCTTTCACCTGAATGTTTTTTTCGGCTTCATTGGTCAGGGTTTGCTGGCGGTAAAGACCCAAAAAGATGAAGATGTACGAAATGTTGTAGCTGTAATCTATAAAAATGCTCAAGTTGTTAAGCACGCCGTCGGGATAGTAGCCTCCCGTCCAGGTGCCATAGGCAAAACCGAGGTCGCTGATGGTGCGGAAGAAAAAACTGACTGCCAGCCAGGCCCAGGGGCTGCTGAATTTCCCGCCGGAGAGCGCCAGCGCGATCATAATCGTCAGGGTAATCAGCGGCAGGTCAATCAGCGGGTAGGCGCTGGCTAAAATCCCCTCGGCAATGAAGTCGCCCACCAGGCTCTGCAGCAGCGGCCAAAAAAGCAGGAAGAAAAGAAACAGGGCCGCGGCAGCGCTGAACATCGTCACCAAAAACGTTTGCACGCGCGTGGCGCGTATTCGCAGCCCGCGATAGCGCAGGAGAAAGGAAATGAAAAAGGCCGGGTAGCCCAAAATCCACAGCAAGTCGGCCATGGAAGGGTAGGGAATTTCTTGCTGGACAAAAGAGTAGAGCGCCCAGACGATTTCGGCCACTGTCCACAGCGTCATGCCCAGGCTGAAACTTCCCCACACTAGGCTGGAGGTTTTGTCCCAACTGGTTTCGTTCCACAACGCCAGCGCAAACAAGGTGGCGAAAATTGCCAGGAAGGGGGTCGAATTGTCATTGACAAAAATGACGTTGGTTTCGCCGCCCCATAAAAATATATTTTGCGCCAGATAGAGCAGGCTGACGCTCAGACTGAGCGCCACAAAGACGCGAAAGCGTGAGGGCGGCCAAAAATGATGAAGATTCATGGGGAAAACCTTTCGACAAATTGGGCAGAGACTTCTATTTTATACGCAAAAGCCCAATTGCGGCGGTTTGACATTCTGCCCGCCTGATACTAAAATGAAAGCGCGGTTTTTCTATACGCCGCTTCTGATATATCCCCTGGCAGGAGATTTTTGTGAGCGCTAAATGGCCTGATAAACTCATCATCGGTCTTACCGGCAACATCGCCACTGGCAAAAGCGTGGTGCGAAAAATGCTGGAGCATTTGGGCGCTTACGGCATTGACGCCGATTCGCTCTCCCATCGCGCCATCGCCCGCGGCGCGCCGGGCTATCAGCCGGTGCTGGACGCTTTCGGCAAGTGGGTACTGACTCCCGCTGGTGAAATTGATCGTGCCAAATTGGGCCGTCTGACTTTTGCCGACCCCGAAGCGATGAGCCGTCTGGAAGACATCGTTCACCCGCTGGTGTTTCAGGCCATCGAAGTGATGACTCGCCGCGCCAGCCAGCGCGTCATCGTCATTGAGGCCATTAAATTGCTCGAAAGCGACCTGCGGAACGTTTGTGACACGGTTTGGACGGTCAACGTCCCCCAGCAGCTGCAGGTCCAGCGTCTGATGGAAAAACGCGGCCTGAGCCGTGATGACGCCGAACAGCGCATTCACTTTCAGAGCGAACAATCCCAAAAGGTCAGCGCCGCCGGCCTCGTCATTCAAAACAGCGGCTCGTTTGAAGAAACCTGGAAACAAGTTGTCGCCGGGTGGAAACAACTCAACCCGCAGTCCGACACCATTCAGATTGCCAAGGCTGCCGGTGGCGAATTCACTGTCAGCCGTGGGCGTCCGCGCGATTCCGCCGCCATTGCAGAGCTAATCAGCCGCCTCAGCGGCGGCGCCAAAACCATGTCTGCCGAGAGTGTCATGGCCGCTTTTGGCGAAAAGGCGTTTCTGCTGCTGCAAAATGGCGGCGTAAGCGTGGGCGTGGCGGGTTGGCAGGTGGAAAACCTGGTGGCTCGCACCACCGAGTTTTTCATTGACCCCTCCGTTTCGCTGGAGACCGCGCTCAACCTGCTCGTCACCGAAGTGGAACACGCCTCGACAGATTTGCAATGTGAAGCCTCACTGGTTTTCCTGCCGCCCGCGTTGGCCGCTCACACCTCCACCTGGAAACAACTTGGGTACGAGGCGCGCCAACCACAGACTCTCGGCGTCCAGGCCTGGACAGACGCCGCCATCGAATCTGCCCAGCCCAACACCAGCCTGTTTTTCAAACAACTGCGGCAAGACCGGGTTCTGCGGCCCATTTAGCGTTCCGTCCGCCGAGATAAGAGCCGGGAACGCCCCCTGCCTCCCTGGCGCATCCGGGCCGCTTTCCTCCCTCTTTTCTCCATGACCGAACTGCTCAACGACCTTTCCTTCATTTTTCAACGTATCACCTGGCTCAGCGTGATTGATATTTTGTTAGTCACGCTGATTTTTTTTGCCTTGCTCTACCTGGTGCGCGACACCCAGGCGATGGTTCTCCTGCGTGGAATCCTCTCGCTGGCGGTGCTGGTAGCGCTGCTGACCACCCTGGTGCCCCTGCCGGGATTTTCCTGGCTGCTGCAAGTTACCCTGCCCGCGCTTTTATTCGCCGTTCCGGTCATCTTCTCCCCCGAAATTCGGCGCGCCCTCGAGCGCATTGGCCGCGCCGGAACCTTCATTCCCGGCAACACCCAAAAACAAGATGAAGAAATTCAAAACGTCATCCAGGTGGTGGTCAGCGCCGCCGCCCGGCTGGCCGCGCGTCAGCACGGCGCCCTGATTATTCTGCGCCGCCTCGACAATTTGGAAGACTATATTCGCACCGGGGTACAGTTGGACGCGCGCATGACCCCCGAACTGCTGCTGCAGGTTTTTTATCCCAACACGCCGCTGCATGACGGCGCCGTCATTGCCGAGGGAATGCGCCTGGTGGCCGCCGCCTGCGTCATGCCCCTTTCGGCCAGCGGCATTCTCTCGCGTTCCCCCGAACGGCAAATGGGGCTGCGGCATCGCGCCGCCCTGGGAATTTCGGAAGCCTCGGATGCGATTGCCGTAGTGGTTTCTGAGGAAACCGGTGCGATTTCGATTGCCCACGCCGGGCGCATGATTCGCCGCCTGGACTCGGAACGCCTGCAGAATATTTTATTGGCCTTTTACCGCCCCGAAAAACACCGCTCTGGTTTCCTGCAGCGTCACTTCCCCTATTTGTTTGGGCAGGAGGAATAGCATGAAGTGGCTGCTGCAAAACATACGCACGCTAACCCTGGCCTTTTTCCTGGCCCTGGTAGTTTGGATTTTGGCCGTAGTCGCTGCCGACCCGGATGAAACGCGCGTCTACCCGCGCCCGGTGACAATTAAATGGGTGGGACAGGCTCCATCCATGCTGCTGACCGGCAACCCGCCCAGCCAGGTCAACGTCACCCTGCGC
This sequence comes from bacterium, assembly GCA_036169755.1. Taxonomy (GTDB): domain Bacteria; phylum Chloroflexota; class Anaerolineae; order Anaerolineales; family Villigracilaceae; genus UBA8950. The sequence goes on from JAVHNW010000331.1 coordinate 5,277, forward strand.
GCGCCGCGCTCGGTTTGGGAGCAGCTGACCGCCGCGGATAATCAAGTAACTGCCGTGCTCGACCTGGCCGGGCTGGCCGAAGGGCAGCATCAACTGCCGGTGCAGGTTCAGGTCAACGCGCGCCCGGTGCGTGTGGTGGCGGTTTCGCCTGCCGAGGTGGATGTGACCCTGGAAGCGCTTGCCACGCGCGCCATTCCCATTCGCCTGGACGTGAGCGGCGAAACGGCGATTGGCTATTTGGCGGGCAAGCCGGTTTTGAGCAGTGAGCGGGCAACCGTCTCCGGGCCGCAGTCGCTGGTTGAGCAGGTGAGCGTTTTACGGGCGCCGCTGCCCCTTTCCAGCGCGCGCACGGCCTTTGAGGGGCAAATTTCTCTGCAGGCGCTCAATGCCGAAGGCCAGCCCATCAATGGGTTGACGATTACCCCGACTCAGGTGAAAGTGAATTTGCCGATTACCCAACTGGGCGGCTACCGCGACCTGGCCGTCAAGGTTTTGGTGCGTGGACAAGTCGCGGGCGGTTATCGGCTGACGAATATCTCTGTCTTCCCGCCGACCATCACTGTTTTTTCTGGCGACCCGGCGCTGGTCAATGCGCTGCCGGGCTATGTGGAAACCGAAGCGCTCAACTTGAGCGGCAGCTCGCAGGCTGTGGAGCGCCGCCTGGCGCTGGCGCTGCCGCCCGGCGTTTCGGCGGTGGGCGAGCAGACGGTACTGGTGCAGGTCGGTGTGGCCGCGATTGAAGGCAGTTTGGCGCTGAATAATATGCCGGTGAAACTGATTGGCCTGGGCGCGACGCTTTCGGCGCAAATTGCGCCAACCGGGCTGGATATTATTCTCACCGGCCCGCTGCCATTTTTGGACGGTTTGACCGCCGACCAGCTCGAAATTGTGGTGGACGTGACCGGCCTGGCCCCCGGAACCTATCAACTGACTCCACAAGTCAACTTGCTGATTGCCGAACTTCAAGTACAATCCATCAACCCCGCCACCGTGGAAGTGATCATTTCCGCGCTGCCGCCCACAGGCGGCGGATGACGCCTCGTTTTTTCGCTTTTCTCCCCTGGAGTATTTCGCATGTCTAAACCGATTGTCGCCCTCGTTGGACGCCCAAACGTGGGCAAAAGTACGCTTTTTAACCGCCTGGCGGGTGAACGCCTTGCCATTGTGGATGAAGTCCCCGGCACGACCCGTGACCGCATCTTTGCCGATGCCGAATGGACTGGCGTGGAATTTACCGTGGTAGATACTGGCGGCATTGACCCGACTCATGGCGGCAAAACTCCGCTGTCAGTCGGTTCGGCTGAATTCATCCACGAAATTCGCGCCCAGGCCAGCATAGCCGTGCGCGATTCAGATTTGGTGCTGCTGCTGTGTGACGGCGAAACCGGCCTGACCGCCGCCGATAAAGAAGTGGCCGACCTGCTGCGAAAAAGTCAGCGCATGGTGGACGGCCAGCCGCGCCCACCGGTTTTTGTCGTGGTCAACAAATGCGAAAATGAAGCGCGCCGCGCCCAGGCCGCTGAATTTTACGAATTGGGGCTGGGCGACCCCTACCCCGTCTCGGCCATTCACGGCACCAGCACCGGCGACTTGCTGGATGCCATCGTTGCCGCCTTTCCCTCCCAGGAGGAGGAAGCGCCCGACGAGTCGGTCAAAATCGCCCTGGTGGGCAAACCCAACGCCGGAAAATCCTCCCTGCTCAACCGGCTGGTCGGCGCCGAGCGGGCCATCGTCAGCCCGATTGCCGGAACCACCCGCGATGCGGTGGATACCAAACTGCAAGTCGGCGACCTATCCGTGACGTTAATTGACACCGCCGGGATTCGCCGCCGCGGAAAAATTGAGCCGGGCGTGGAAAAATATTCCGTGCTGCGCTCCTTCAAAGCCATCGAGCGCGCCGATGTCGTCCTGCTGCTGATTGACGCCGAAGCCGGAATCAGTGTGCAAGACGCCCACATTGCCGGGTACATCCTCGACGAGTGGAAATCTTGCGTGGTGCTGGTCAATAAATGGGACTCCATCGTCAAAGATAACTACACCATGGAAGAATACACCAAAAAAATTCGGCAGCAGTTGAATTTCATGGATTACGTGCCGCTGCTTTTCATCTCAGCCAAAACCGGCCAGCGTGTAGACCAGGTGATGCCGCTGGCGCTGCAGGTGCAGGAAGAGCGCCTGGCGCGGCTGACCACCTCCAAACTGAACGTGACTTTGCAAAAAGCCCAGGATATTCACCCCGCGCCCAGCCACTCCGGGCGGCAGTTGAAAATTTATTACGCCACCCAGGTACGCTCCGACCCGCCCACCTTCCTGCTCTTCGTCAACGACCCAACCCTGATGCACTTTTCCTACCTGCGCTTTTTGGAAAACCGCATCCGCGAAGAATACAACTTTGTCGGAACCCCCATCCGCCTGGTTGCCAGACCGCGCCGCGAGGAAGATTGATGCAAATCCTCGTCACCAACGATGACGGCGTCAGCGCCCCCGGCTTATTGGCGCTGGCCCAGGCCCTGCGCGCGCTGGGCGAAGTCACCGTCTTGGCCCCCGACCACAACTGGAGCGCCAGCGGCCACGTCAAAACCATGGAACGCCCCCTGCGCGTGCGCGAAACCCGGCTGGCAGATGGTTCTCCCGCATACGCCAGTGACGGCGCCCCCTCTGATTGTGTGGCGCTGGCCCTGCTCGGCCTGCTCCCGCAAAAAGTTGATTTGGTTGTTTCGGGCATCAACCCCAACGCCAACCTGGGACATGACGTGACCTACTCTGGCACTGTCACCGCCGCCATGGAAGCCGTCATCGCTGGCGTGCCGGGCATCGCCGTTTCGCTTGATTCGCCCCCCGAACATGGCCCGCTCGATTATCTGCCCGCCGCCGAAATCGCCCTGCGCGTGGCGCGGCGTGTCGCCCGCGAGGGCCTCCCCGCTGGAATTTTGCTCAACGTCAACGTGCCATACCTCCCCGCCAGCGAAATGCGCGGCCTGATGATTACCCGCCAGGGGCTGCGCGTATATCGTGACGCGCTCGACCGGCGGGTTGACCCGCGCGGCAAACCCTACTATTGGATTGGCGGCGAAGCGCCGACCGGCGTGGATGAAGCTGGAACAGATTTTGGCGCACTCAAAGCCGGATACGTTTCCATCACCCCCCTGCAGTTGGATCTGACCGCCTTCAACCAGATGGAGCAGCTGAAAGGCGGCTGGTAGTCACACCTGAATTTTACTCTTCACCGCGCTCTGGCTGAGTCATGCTGACCACCTGACCGTTGTAATCAATCACCACTTTGAAACCGGTCATGCCCAAATAAGCGCGCATCTCGGTTGGAATGCCAATCTCGAACAGCGAGTCAAACTGCTGGTCGAGATTTTTTAATTGTTTTTCGATGATGGCGCGGCTGAAAG
>JAVHNW010000332.1:0-8614 GCA_036169755.1 bacterium
CCGCTGGAAAGCGGCGAGGGCGCGGCGCTTTCGATGCGCCTGGCGCTGGAAAGCGCGCAACTGCCGCCAACAGCGATTGAGTACATCAACGCGCATGGCACTTCCACTCACCTGAACGACAAAGCCGAAACCATCGCCATCAAGACGGTTTTTGGCGAACACGCCTACCGGCTGGCGCTTTCCTCCACCAAGTCGAACACCGGCCACCTGTTGGGCGCTTCCGGCGCGCTGGAAGCCGCGTTTTGCGTCCAAATTTTTCAGCACAATGTTTTACCTCCGACCATCAACTATCACAGCCCCGACCCCGATTGTGATTTGGACATCATCCCCAACACAGCGCGCCCGGCGGTCATCCGGCACGCCATGTCCAACTCCTTCGGCTTTGGCGGCCACAACGCCACGCTGATTATCAGCCGCTTCGAGAATTGAGTTCCCATGCCTTACGCGCATATTACCGGTTGGGGCATGTCCGTCCCCCAGAAAATTTTAACCAATGACGACCTTTCCAAAATGGTGGATACGAATGACGCCTGGATTCGGGAGCGAACCGGCATCCGCGAGCGTCACATCGCCGCAGAAAATCAAACCACCGCCAGCCTGGGCGCGGAAGCGGCGCTGCACGCCTTGCGGGTAGCCAACCTTGCGCCAACCGAAATTGACCTGATTATCTGCTCCACCTCTTCGCCGGAGCATACTTTTCCGGCCACCGCCTGCCTCATCCAGGATGCGATTGGCGCGACCCACGCCGGGGCATTCGATATTTCTGCCGCCTGTTCTGGCTTCATTTTTGCCGTCAGCACTGGCGCTCAGTCAATTCGCGCCGGGGCCGCCAAAAATGTACTGGTCATCGGCGCCGAAACACTTTCGCGCTTTGTAGATTGGAAGGATCGCAACATCTGCATTTTATTTGGCGATGGCGCGGGCGCCTTTGTGCTGCAGGCCAGCGAAAAACCGGGCGGAGTCCAATCGAGCGTGATGCGCTCGGACGGCTCTGGCGGCGATTTGCTCTCACTGCCGGCGGGTGGCAGCAAACACCCGGCCAGCGAAATCACCGTCCACACCGGAATGCACTTCATCCACATGGACGGCAAGGAAGTTTTCCGCTTTGCCACGCGCGTCATGGCGCAGGCCACCATCGAAGTTGCCGAAAAAGCGGGCTGGAAAACCAGCGACCTGGCGCTGATTATTCCACACCAGGCCAACCAACGCATCATTGACGCTGCCGCGCGCGGGCTGAAACTGCCGATGGACAAATTCATGGTCAATGTGGACCGCTACGGCAACACCTCCACCGCCTCCATACCGATTGCGACTGTCGAAGCCGTGCAGCAGGGACGGCTGAAACCTGGCGACAAACTGGTCATGGTCGGCTTTGGCGCGGGCCTCACCTGGGGCGCTCTCGCCGCTGAATGGAGCGGGCCGATTTCCACCGAGCGCAAACTTGCGCCAGAATGGTACGCCTGGTTCGCCCCGGCTCGTTCACTCGCCCGGCGCGTCATTCGCCTGCTGGAAGGGCTTTTCTTTGGCCGCAAAGGCTGAACCCTGGCTCTGCGGTATAATTGCGCCAAAATAGCAGGTCAAAAGGAGAAATTCCATGCGCATATTTGGGCTTGGCCCCGTTGAATTGATTGTCATTCTGGTCATCATCCTGGTTCTCTTTGGGCCGGGCCGCCTCAGCAAAACCCTGGGCGAACTTGGCTCCGGCCTGAAAAACTTCCGCGACAGCCTGGGAGGCAAGGATGACGCCTCGCCGGAAAAAAGCGACACCCCCGAAAACAAGTAAGCGCGCGAGTTTGCTCTCGTGGACCCACACTGCGGCAATTTCCATTCTGGAAGTTGCCGCAGTTTTTAATAGGTGACTGCATGACCCTTTCTGCGTTTGATGGCCTGCTCTGGCTGGCGCTGATGCTGACCGTCTTGTTCTTTTTGCAGCGCTTTCTGCACCGCGAAATCCAGACCGTATTTTTGCTGCTGACCCGTGACACGAACATCACCATCATCCTGTTTGCGCTGGTATTCATTCCGGGCGTTTTTTTGCACGAACTCAGCCATTTTTTAATGGCGAAAATATTGCGGGTAGCCACGGGAGGCTTCTCCCTGATTCCCGAAGCGCTGGACGGAGGACGTCTGCGCATGGGCTACGTGGAAACCGCCGAAAGCGACATCGTGCGCGATTCGCTGATTGGCGCGGCGCCGATTCTTTTTGGCACGCTTTTTCTCTCCTGGGTGGCCGTCTCGCGCCTGCACCTGGTGGTGATGTGGGACACCTTCCGCAACGGGCAGTGGGCGCTGTTTGGCATGGGCCTGCAAACCCTGCCCGCCCTGCCCGATTTTGGGCTGTGGTTCTACCTGGCTTTTGCCGTCTCCAGCACGATGATGCCCTCCGATTCGGATCGGCACTCATGGACGCCGCTGCTGCTGGTGGTCGGCGGTCTGCTGGCGCTTTTCCTGCTGGCAGGCGCCGGCGCGTGGATGGCGGCCAACCTCGCTCCGCCGCTGAATGCGTTTTTGCGCGGCGTGGCGCTGGTGCTGCTCTTCAGCAATCTGGTACATCTCTTGTTCATGCCGCCGCTCCTGTTTCTTCATCGCCTGCTGGTAAAACTGACCGGGCTGGACGTGGCCTAGGCAGCGGCTCTTGACAGATTTCCGCGAATCCGTATAATAACGAACGTTCGTTCATTCGACAATTTTCTGCCTCCCGCCCATGAATCTCTCCGCCTCACCCAAGGGCTTCCAAACCCGCCAAACCATTCTCGCCGCCGCGCACAGCCTGTTTCTGGAACACGGCTACGCCGCCGCGTCCATGCGCCAAATTGCCGAGCGCGGCGGGCTGGCCCTGGGCGGAATCTACAACCACTTTGCCAGCAAGGATGAAATTTTTCAGGCGCTGATTCTCGACCGGCATCCCTACTTGCAAATCCTGCCGCTGCTCAAAAATGTCCCCGGCGACTCTGCCGAGGAATTTATCCTCAACGCGGCAGGCATCATTCAGGCCGAAATTGGCGCCCGCCCCGATTTTATGAAGTTGATGTTCATCGAAATTGTCGAATTTAACGGGAAACACTTTCCCAAAGTGTTTGATGTACTTTACGAGCAAATTCTCCCCATGCTGCAGCGTTTTCAGGCCCCTCAAAGCGGCGCCCGCGCCCTGCCGCCGCCGCTGATTTTGCGTACCCTGATGGGCACCATCGTGGCCTATTACGTCACCGAATTTTTGATGAATGACCCAGCCATCCCCGCCGCCATGCGCAACATCAGCCTGACAGATTTTATGGAAATTTACCTGCACGGCATCTTGAAAACGCCTGCCGTCTAAAATCGGAGTCCCCATGAACTCTCGCCTTTACTCCATCATCCGCAAAGAATTCATCCAAATTTTCCGCGACAAACGCACCCTGGTCCTGATTTTGGTCATTCCCATCGTGCAGTTATTTTTGTTGGGCTATGCCGCCACCAATGATGTGCGCAATGTTCCGCTGGCAGTTTACGATCAGAGCCAAAGCCCCGAATCGCGCGCCTTGCTCGACGCCTATCGCGCCGCCGATTACTTTCAAATTGCCTACGCCGCCGCTTCCGAAGCGGAGATTCAGACGCTGATTGAAAAAGGCCAGGCGCGCGCCGCGCTCATCATCCCGCCCGATTACGCCAGCCGCCTGCGCGCCGGGTCGGCCCAGGTCGCCTTTATCCTCGATGGCTCCGACCCCTCGGTTGCGGCGACTGCGCTTTCAGCGGCGCAATTAATCGGCCAGAGTCACGCCACCGGCGTTTTATCGCAAAAAATCGCCCGCGCCGGGCAAAACTTTCGAGTTCAGCCGCCGGTCGAAGTCCGCACCACCGTCTGGTACAACCCCGATTTGATTTCCGCCTATTTCATGATTCCTGGCGTGATTGGCATGATTTTGTTCGCCATCACCGCCATTTTGACTGCCACCGCTGTCGTGCGCGAGCGTGAACGCGGCACCATTGAACAATTAATTGTGACCCCCATTCGCCCCTGGGAATTGGTGCTGGGGAAAATCATGCCCTACACGCTGCTCGGCCTGTTTGATACGCTCGAAATTTTGCTGGTCGGCCACTGGTGGTTTGGCATCCCCATCCGAGGCTCCATTTTGCTGATTGTGCTGCTTTCGGCGTTGTTCCTGCTTTCGGGGCTGGGCATTGGCCTGTTTGCCTCGACCATCGCCAACACCCAGCAGGAAGCCATGTTGACGGTTTGGATGACGCTGCTGCCGAGCATTTTCCTTTCCGGCTTTTTCTTCCCGCTGGACGCCATGCCCAAAGTCCTTTACTACATTTCCTACGCCATGCCGCTGCGCTACTACCTCAGCATCATTCGCGTGCTGCTGCTCAAAGGCGTGGGCATAGAAAGTATTTTGCCAGATGTCATCGCCCTGACGATTTTCGGCGTTGTCATCATGGGCGCCGCCGCGCTGCGCTTCAAAAAACGACTCGATTAAAGGAGTTTTCCATGTCTCACAACCGCCCACCTTTGCCCGTTATCGCGCTCGTCGTGTTGATTATTCTCAGCACCGCCGGATATTTTGCCTGGCAGGCGCTGGCTCCCAAAGCGGATACCAAACTGGCCGCCAGCGGAACTGTCGAAGCGGTGCAGGTCGCCATCGCCCCAGAGATTTCCGGCAAGGTGGCCGAAGTCCTGGTGAATGAAGGCGATTCTGTCCGCGCCGGAGACGTGCTGCTGCGCCTGGATGGGACTCTGCTCGAAGCGCAGAAAACCCTCGCCGCCGCGGGCGTGGATACGGCCCAATCTGCCGCCGCCGCCGCCCAGGCCGCCGCCGCTGCCGCGCGGGCCAACTACGACCTGGCGCTGATTGCCGCGCTCAACGAACAAAAACTCACCCGCCTGACCGACTGGAATACCGCCGCGCCGACTGAATTTAACCAGCCCGCCTGGTATTTTGACTCCGCCGCGCAAAGCGCCGCCTTCCAGGCCGAATCTGTCGCCGCCCAATCTGCGCTGACCAAGGCGCAGGATGCGCTGAAATTCACCCAGGAAAAAGCCACCAGCGCCGGTTTTATCGCCGCCGAAACTCGCCTCGCCACCGCCCGCGCCGCCTTCCAGGTCGCCAGCGAGCTGCTGACAAAAAGCTCCAGCGCCGACCAGCAACTGCGTGATTCGGCCCAGCGCGCCCTGGATGACGCCAAGTCTGAACTGACAGACGCGCAAAAAGCCTACGACGATGTCGTCACCACCAGCGGCGCGCTGGACGTTTTGCAGGCGCGCGCCGATTTGGCGATTGCCCAGGAACGCGCCGACCTGGCCGCTGACCATCTGCGCGCCCTGCAGACCGGGGTCAACTCGCCCAAAGTGCTCGCCGCGCAAAAAGCGGTCGATCAGGCGGATGCGGTTGCCGCGCAGGCGCAAAGCGCCATCCGCCAGGCCGAAGCCAATTTGGCGCTGATTCAGGCTCAGGCGGCGAAATTAACCGTCACCGCCCCGTCTGACGGGGTGATTCTTTCGCGCAGCATCGAGCCGGGCGAGGTCGCCAACCCTGGTTCCATCGTGCTGACCCTCGGCAAGTTGAGCGATTTGACGCTGACGGTTTATGTTGCCGAAGACCGCTACGGCGAAATTTCGCTCGGACAGGCGGTGGATGTCACGGTTGATTCCTTCCCCGGCGAAGTTTTTGCGGCGACTGTGACGCACATCGCCGACCGCGCCGAATTTACCCCGCGCAATGTCCAAACTGCGGATGGCCGCAAAACGACCGTTTTCGCCATCAAACTTTTGCTGACCGACCCCCAGGGAAAGTTAAAACCGGGGATGCCGGGAGATGTTATTTTCAAATAAGGCCGCGCGCCGAAAAGAAAATGCCGCCATGATTATCGCATCTGCTCTCCAAAAATCTTTTGGTCACCTCCGCGCCGTGGATGATTTGAGTCTTTCGGTGGCCCCCGGCGAAATTTACGGCCTGGTTGGCGCAGACGGGGCCGGAAAAACCACCGTCATGCGCCTGGTTTGCGGGGCGCTGACGGCGGATTCGGGCAGCATCAGCGTGGGCGGCTACGACATTAACCGCCAGACCGAGCAGGCGCGCGGGCTAATCGGCTATCTTTCGCAGCGTTTTTCCATGTACGAGGATTTAACCGTGCTGGAAAATATCCGTTTTTTTGCGGAAGTGCGCGGGTTAAAAGCGGGCGAGTGGCTGCCGCGCAGTATGGAAATTTTGGATTTTGTTGGTCTGGCGGCTTTCAAAGACCGTTTTGCCGGGCAGCTTTCGGGCGGCATGAAGCAAAAACTTGGCCTGGCTTCGGCGCTGGTGACCGGCCCCCGCGTTCTGCTGCTGGACGAGCCGACCACCGGCGTAGACCCGGTCACCCGCCAGGATTTCTGGCAGTTGATTATTCGGCTGGTGAATCAGCCGGTCAGTTTTTCGGCGGCCCAGCCGGACGATGAAAAAACAGGAAAATCCGGCCAGGTTTCTGTGTTAATTTCCACGCCCTACATGGACGAGGCGGCTCGCTGTCACCGCATTGGCTTTATGCGCCAGGGAAAAATTGTCGCGGAAGGAACGCCAGGCCAACTGCGCGCCAGCCTTGACGGGCAGATTTTGGAACTGCGCGGCGCGCCGCTGATGGAACTTCGCCGCCTGGCCGCCACCCTGCCCGGCGTGGAAGATGTTCAGGCGTTTGGCGATCGCCTCCACCTGCGCGTGGAAAAAAATCAGGCCGGGGCGGTGATGGAGCGCCTGCGCCCTGCCACTGGCGGGTGCCTGCGCCCTGCCACTGGCGGGTGCCTGCGCGCCACCGGTGCCGCCATCACCTCGCTGCGCCCCCTGCCGCCCACGCTGGAGGATGTCTTCATCAAAATGAGCGGGGAATAGGAGTTTTTATGCCTGTTATCGCAGTTGAAAATCTGACGCGCAAGTTTGGCGAATTTACCGCCGTTGATCAGGTTTCCTTCGAAGTCAACGCGGGCGAAATTGTCGGCTACCTGGGGCCAAACGGCTGCGGAAAAACCACCACCATCCGCATGTTGCTGGGGTTGATTGCGCCCAGCGGCGGCGCGGCCAGCGTGCTGGGTTTTGACGCCTTCACCCAATCGGAGCAGGTGCGCGCCCTGGCCGGGTACATGTCGCAGAAATTTGCGATTTATGACGACCTGACCGTGTGGGAAAACATCACTTTTTACGGCGGCGTCTACGGCATCAGCGACCCGGCACGGCTGACGGAAACACTGGCTCAGGTCGGCCTGACCGGCCACGAGCACGAACTGACCGCCAGCCTTTCGGCAGGTTGGCGGCAGCGCCTGGCGCTGGCCATCGCCATCGTCCACCGGCCTCAACTGCTATTTTTGGATGAACCGACCAGCGGCGTTGACCCGAATGCGCGCCGCGCTTTTTGGGATTTAATCTACGACCTGGCCGCCAAAGGCGTCACCGTCCTGGTCACCACGCATTACATGGACGAGGCAGAATATTGCAACCGGGTGGGGATGATGCGCGATGGGCATTTGCTGGCGCTGGATACGCCGCTGGCGCTGAAAGAGCGTTTTGTGCGCAGCGACATTTGGGAAGTGACTGCCGAGCCGCTGCTGACGGCGCTCGCCGCGCTGGAAGCCGTCCCCGGAGTGGAGCGTGTCGCCCTGGCGGGCGACGATTTGCGCGCGATGGTGGCAAAAGGCCTGAGCGCGGAGAAATTGCGCGCGGCGGTCAATGCCAGCGGTGGAAAAATCTTCGCCATACAGCCTGGCGAGCCTACGCTGGAAGATGTCTTCTTGAATTTGGCAAAATCCTGACGGGGTATAATCGGCCCCATGCAAAAAATCCCCATGTCTTCCCCCGATTTAACCGACGCTGACCGCCGGGCGGTGATGGATGTGTTGAATACGCCCATGCTCAGCCTTGGCCCCAAAGTGATTGAATTTGAGCAGGCGTTTGCCGCCTACACTGGCGCCAAACACGCCATTGCCGTCAACTCTGGCACGGCGGGGCTTCATCTGTGCGTGCGCGCCGCCGGTCTGGCCGCTGGTGATTTGGCGATTACCAGCCCCTTTTCCTTTGTCGCTTCCACCAATGCGCTGCTGTTTGAAAATGTTGTCCCGCTTTTTGTGGATGTAGACCCGGCGACTGGCAATCTCGACCCGCGGCTGGTGGCCGATGCCGCGCAAAACCCCTCCCGCTACCTGCCGCGCCGCGCCCCGCTGGATTTGCGGCATTCGGCGCTGAAAGCCATTTTGCCGGTGGATGTTTTCGGCCAGCCCGCCGAAATGATCAGCATCACGGCGACTGCCCGTCAGCAGGGGCTGAAATTGATTGAAGATTCGTGCGAGGCGCTCGGCGCAACCCATCGCGGCAAAATGGCTGGGACTTTTGGCGATTACGGCGTTTTCGCCTTTTACCCCAACAAACAAATGACCACCGGCGAGGGCGGAATCATCATCACCGATGACGACCAGGCCGCTGATTTGATGCGCGCGCTGCGCAATCAGGGCCGCGCGCCGGGCGATACCTGGCTTTCGCATACCTATCTTGGCTACAACTACCGGCTGGATGAAATGTCTTCGGCGCTGGGAATTGCCCAACTTTCCCGGCTGGAGACGATGCTCTCGAAACGGGAGCAGGTGGCAGCCTGGTATTCTTCGCGGCTGGTAAAT
>JAVHNW010000333.1:0-8598 GCA_036169755.1 bacterium
CCAGCCCATTTTTGGGCAGGCCAATTTTGTCGGCGTAGGCTTTGGCAAAGGCGATGCGCTTTTCGTCATGCGTAGCCAGCGCTGGAAGGGCGGGAACGAGGCCATCGGCGCTGAGTTCGGTTTTCTGCGCCCGCGAGGCGTCCATCAAAATGGAGGCAATCGTATCGTAGTTGGCGTCCACGTCAGCTTTTTTCGGAAAGGCGACGCTGGCTGGTTCCTGGTAGGCGCCCTTGACCAGGCGGAAGGGAATGCCTTCGCCCGCCAGGGCGCGCACGTCTTTCTCGGAGCGGAAAAGGTAGGCTTGCGCGGCCAGGCCGACTGTTTTGGAGGTAAATCCTTTCGCCAGTGTGGCGCGGTAAATTTCGATGGTTTTATCCACCCAGGGGCTGTCTTCTATATCAATGCGCACAAAATTTTTGGCATCCCTGGCGCGTTGAACGATGCGCGTCAGATTTTCCAGGCAAACCTCGTCATCCATACCCATGCCAATTTGAGTCAGCTTAATGGAAACGTTGGCGCGCACCCCGGCGCTGCGAATGGCGTCCAGCACGGCCAAAATGCCATCGGCGGCGCGGTTGGCTTCTTCGGGAGTGGAGGTGTGTTCGCCCAACTGGTCGAGCGTGGCGTTGATGCCTTTGGCGTTGAGCGTCTGCACCGCGCGGATGGCTTCTTCGATGGTTGTTCCGGCAATGAAGCGCGAGGCGACCTGCCAGGCAAAACGCCAATCGGTGACCATTTTTTGCGCCCAGGCGGCCTTGGAAAGGTAGATGAAAAATGAACGGAGCATGTGAACCTCGTTGGAAAAAAATTTGACAGCAACTTAAGCATACCCCCAAGCAAAAAAAATGAACAGGACGAAAACCCTTGAAAAGGTAGGAAGAAGGAAATACTTTACGCCGTGTTATACTTTCGGCGCAGTTCACCCCACACAGCCTTCTTTCCCTATGACCCGTTACGCAAAATTCTCCTGGTTTGTCCTATTCTGGAATCTGCTCGTCATTTTATGGGGGGCGCTGGTGCGCGCCAGCGGTTCGGGCGCGGGCTGCGGCAGTCACTGGCCCACATGCAATGGGGCCATCATTCCCCAGCCGCAAAGCATCCAAACCATCATCGAATTTACCCACCGCATGATGAGCGGCGCGGCCTTGATTTTGGTTTTAATTTTGCTGATTGGCGCATTTCGCAGCCTGCCCAAGGGACACCCGGCGCGCAAAAGCGCTGTCGGCGCGGCGGCCTTCATTTTGATTGAGGCCCTGCTCGGCGCGGGGCTGGTTCTCTTCAAACTGGTGGAGGACAATTCCTCCGCGGCCCGCGCGGCGGCAGTGGCGATTCATCTATTGAATACCTTCATTCTGGTGGGTTGGCTGACGCTGACCGCCTGGTGGGCTTCGGGCGGAAAGCCTATCCGCCTGAAAAAACAGGGCGGCTGGCCGCTAATGCTTGCCGCCGGGCTGTTGGGCGTGGCGCTCATCGGCACGAGCGGCGCAGTCACCGCGCTGGGCGATACCCTTTTCCCGTCCACCTCCATCGCCCACAGCCTGGATCAAATGAACGACCCGAACGCCAATTTCCTCATCAATTTGCGCGTGATTCACCCCATCATCGCCATTTTGGTCGGGCTGCTGACACTCTACCTGGCGCGCGCCGCATACAGCGCCTTCGATTCCGCGCCGGTTCGCCGCTTCAGCCTGCTCTTGAGCGGATTAATTTTGCTGCAGTGGACAGCGGGGGTCACCAATATTCTCCTGCTTGCGCCCACCTGGATGCAGTTGGTTCATCTTTTTCTGGCGGATACGGTTTTAATTTCGTTGGTTTTACTTTCCGCCACTATTCTGGGCACTCAGGAGTAGCGCCGTGAGAATCACCCGCGACTCATCTTTCCTTTTGCGTTGGGCTTCGCTCGTTTTTATCGCCGCCGCGTTGGTGCTGACGGTAATTCAATTAACCGCCTACAGCCGCGCCCGCAACAACTATCCGGCAGGCATGACCATCGCCGGGGTGCCGGTCGGCGGGCTGGAACCCTCCGCCGCGGCGCAGCGCCTTTTACAGGTGTTTACCTTGCCAGTGGAGATTCAATACGCGGGATCAATCATCCACCTGGAACCCGCCGCCATCGGCTTCCAAATTAACACCGAATCGATGCTGGCGGCGGCAGATTTGCAGCGCACCGGCAGCGATTTTTGGAGCGGATTTTGGGACTACCTGTGGAATCGCATTCCGCCCACCGCCAACATTCCGCTGCTGGCCGATTTTTCGGAAGAGCGGCTGCGAATTTACCTGCTGACTGAGATTGCACCGCGCTACGACCAGCCCGCCACTGCGGCCATGCCCATCCCCGGACAAACCACCTTCGCGCCCGGCGCGCCCGGCCAGGCGCTGGATATTGAACGCGCCGTCCCGCTCATTGAGGACGCGCTGCGCTCGCCAACCAATCGCAGTGTGGTAATTTCTTCGCAAACCACCAGCGCCGGGCGGCCTTCGCTCGAAAATCTCAAAGTTTTGATTGAGCAAATTGTGGATTTGACACCTTTCGATGGCGTGCTGGGCTTTTACATGCTCGACCTGCAAAGCGGGCAGGAACTGCACTTTGGCTACAACCAAAATGCGGAAATCGGCGTCCAACCCGATATTGCCTTCACCGCTTCCAGCACCATCAAAATCCCTGTGCTGGTTTCGACCATGAAAAATATCGGGCCCACGCTGGATGAAAACGCCGACGCGCTGGCCCTGGAAATGATTACCAAATCCGAAAACCCGGCCACCGATGCGTTGATGGAGCGCATAGACGCCACCCGCGGCCCGCTCATCGTCAGTGAGGACATGCAGGCGTTGGGGCTGGAAAACACCTTCATCGGCGGCTATTTTTATGACGGCGCGCCGCTGCTCAATCGTTTTAGCACGCCCGCCAATCAGCGCAGCGATGTCAGCACCAACCCGGATGTCTACAACCAATCCACGCCTTCCGACATCGGCGCATTGATGGCGGATATTTATCAATGTTCACAGAGCGGCGGCGGCGCGCTGCTGGCGGCTTTCCCCGGAAAAATTACCCAGGCCGCCTGCCAGCAAATGATTGACTACCTGAAGCGCGACCGCATCGGCGTGCTGATTGAGGCGGGCCTGCCCGAAGGAACGCAAATCGCCCACAAACACGGCTGGATTAGCGGCCCGGACGGCATCATTCAAAACATTTCTGACGCCGCCATTGTCTACACGCCGGGCGGGAACTACGTCCTGGCGATTTATACCTATCACCCGATACAAACCGTCTGGGAGCCGGTATCTGGCATGATTGCGCTGATTTCGCAGGCCGTGTACAACTACTACAATTTGCCGCTGCAGTAGCCAGCGCTTCTTTGCTATAATCTTTCCCATGAGCCACGCTCTCACCCTCTACCGCCTGCAGCAAACCGATACCCGTCTCGACCAGGTGCGCGCCCGCCTGCGCGCCATCGCCGACAGCCTGGAAAACAATCCGGCGCTGCAAGCCGCCCGTGAGCAGGCCCACTCTGCCGAGAATCTGTGCGCCGCCGCCGAAAGCGCCCTGCGTGAAACAGAGTTTTCTGCCCAAAGCCTGCGCATCAAACTCGAAACCGCAGAATCCAATCTCTACAGTGGGCGCATTCAAAACCCCAAAGAATTAAAAGACCTGCAAAATGAGGTGGCCGCGCTCAAGCGCCAGATGGCGACACTGGAAGATAATCAGTTGGAAGCCATGCTGAATGTCGAAACCGCGCGCGAAAAAGCCGAACAAAGCCAGGCCGCCCTGCGCCAGGTGGAAGCGCGCGTGGTCAGCGAAAACTCGCTGCTCAGGGGTGAACAATCCAACTTGACTCATGAAGCGGAACGCCTGACCGCCGAGCGGAACGCCACCACCGATACACTTCCTGCCCCCGCCCTGCAACTGTATGATTCCCTGCGCCAGAAAAAACGCGGGCTGGCCGTGGCCCGTGTCAGCGAAAACGCCTGCGGCGCCTGTGGCAATTTGCTCACACCGGCCCAGTCCCAAGCCGCGCGTCAAGCCAATCAGTTTGTTCACTGCGCCTCCTGCGGGCGCATTTTGTTCAACAATTAAGGTGCGCCATGTATCGCATCCCCAGCCTCGATACACTCTCGTTTTGGATAGGCGTGATCGTCTCCAGCGTTTTGTGGGGGATTTTGCTGGTGACGCGCCCGGTGTTGGCCGCCGCCCTGGAAAGCTGGCGCAAACAGCGCGCAGAAGCCCATCTGCGCGCCGAGAGCGGCATCGAAGATACGCATCGGCGCATCATTTACCGCCAAACCCAAGAAATGCACCTGGCCGCCTCCCTTTTTGCGCTGGATGAAATTCTCGAAACGCCGCGCCTGCTGGCCCCGCCCCAACAGATTGAACCCGGGCTGACGCCAAAACATGAAGATAGTACAGCAACCGCCATCCCTTACCTGCCCGACTGGCCGGAAATTTCCGCTTTTTACGGCGCAGAAAGCCTCAGCCTGGCCGAAGCGCTGAGCGGCGGCGCCAACTTGCTCATCATCGGTCAGCCCGGCAGCGGGAAAACCACCGCCCTGGCGGCGCTGGCCGCCCAAATCGCCAACCGCGCCCCCGAAACCGCCGCCCTGCGCGAATTTTCCCCCTTTCTCATTCACGCCGCCGACCTGGGCCTGCCGCGCGAAACCAAAAAAGCGGAAGACCTGCTCCAGCCGCTGATTGACGCTGAGACGGCGCGCGCCTCGCTGTTCGACCGCCCGCGTCTGCCCGCCTTTTTTCAGGTCACGTTTCAGGCCGGGCGCGCCCTGCTTCTGCTCGATGGGCTGGATGAACTGCCCCAGGCGCAAATTCAAGAAACCAGCGCCTGGCTCAAGTCACTTCTACACGCCTACCCGCAAACCCGCGTGGTCGCCAGCGCCGCGCTCGAATATGCTGACGGCCTGCCGGGGCTGCAATTCACCCCGCTGACAATTCTTCCCTGGAATGCCGAACAACAAAATCACTTTCTGCAAAAATGGGACGCGCTCTGGCAGCGTTATGTGGCCCACGAAGCCTGGGCTCAAACCAGTGAAGATGTTGAAAGCGTCTTGCTGCGCCGCTGGTTGAGCGCCGACAACAACCTGGGCCTGACGCCGCTCGAATACACGCTCAAACTTTGGGCCGCCTACGCGGGCGATGCGCGCGGCCCCCGCCCGCTGGATGCGATTGAAGCCCACCTGCGCCGCCTGACGCCGCCCGGCACTCCGCCCGAAGCCATCCAGGCGCTCGGCGCACAAATCAGCCTGAACGGGCTATCCGTTTTTGACGAAAAAAGCGCCAAAGACTGGATCAAACAATTTGAGCCGACACCCGCCGCGGCGACCGATGCGCCCGCCAGCGGCGAATCCGCCCCCGCCGAAAGCGCTGCGCCCGCCAAGACGAACTCCCCCGCTTCCACCGCCCAACCTTCACTTTTATCCATGCTGGTCGAATCTGGCCTGCTAAATGCTCACCCCAAAAACCGGCTGCGCTTTACCCACCCGGTTTTTAGCGGCTGGCTGGCTGGCCGCGCATTAACTGCCAGCGCCGCCGAAGCCCTCCTGGCCCAACCAGCCTGGAGCGGTCAAACGCTGACGCTGCGCTATCTGGCCGCCTTCAACGATGTCACCCCGCTGGTGAATGCGCTCACCAATCAGCCCGACCCGCTCTTGCTGCGCCCCCAGTTGTTGAGCGGACGCCTGCTGCGCGATGCGCCGCGTTCGGCGCCCTGGCGTGGGCTGGTGATGCAAAGCCTGCTGCAAATTTTGCAAAATGACGAACTGCCCGCCAGCCTGCGCGCGCAGGCCCTGGCCGCATTAATTTTGAGCGGCGATGCCAATATGGGCGCGCTCTTCCGCCAACTACTGCTGGCGCCTTCGTTGGAACTGCGCCGCCTGGCCGCCCTTGGCGCAGGCATGACCGGCGACACAAAAGCCGTCGAGGCGCTGGCGCGCCTGCTGGGGCAGTCTATGGGCGCGGCCCAGCAGGCAGCCTGCCTGGCGCTGACGGCCATCGGCACGCCGCAGGCCCTGGAAGCGGTAGCCACCGCCCTGCTGCACGGCGATGAAAACCTGCGCCGGGCCGCCGCCGAAGCGCTCGCCAACGACCGCGCCGAAGGCCACGAGGCCCTGCGCGACGGCATCACCAGCGAAGACATTCTCATGCGCCGCGCCATCGTCTACGGGCTGGGGCGCATCCGCGAACCCTGGGCCGACCAACTGCTGGAAAATACTCAAACAGAAGACAATCAATGGGTGGTACGCACCGCCGCAATTGAATTGATGAGCGCCCGCGCCCAAATCAACCCACGCACCCCGCGCCCGCTGACCGCGCCCGCCGCCACCCCCTGGCTGGTAGAATTTGCCGGGCGGCACGGCATGGGCATCACCCCCGGCCAGCAAGCCACCGACCTGCTCCTGCTGGCGCTCAAAAGCGAGGACGAAGCCGAACACCAGGCCGCCCTGCGTTATCTGCGCCTGACCCCCAGCGAAGGCGTCATCGCCGCCTTCTATCAAATTTACTTTGGGCCCGACACCACGCTGCGTCAGGAAATCACGTATGCCCTGGCCGATTTTGCCTATGCCGGCGTCCCCCTGCCTGACCCGCACCAATTTGGCCTGGGGTAAAAATTCCCAGGTACACGGAAGCCATGCAATGCAATTAATCACCGAAGCCACACTGGTGCGATGGACACAGCCCAACGAAATTTTGACCCATTCGGCGCTGCTGATTGAAAACGAAAAAATCGCCGATTTCGGCCCCTCGGCCCAACTCGAAGCAAAATATCCCCTGGCTGAACGCTGGGACGCGCGTGGACAGCTGCTGCTGCCCGGCAACATCTGCGCCCATACCCATTTTTACGGCATGTACGCGCGCGGGCTGGCAATTCCCGGCGAACCCGCCTCAAAATTTTCCCAAATTCTGCAAAAGCTATGGTGGCCGCTCGACCAGGCGCTGGACGAAGAATCCGTGCGCCTTTCGGCGCGCGTTTGCCTGGCAGACGCCATCCGGCACGGCACAACCACGCTTTTTGACCATCACGCCTCGCCCAACTTTCTCAGCGGCTCGCTCCACGCCCTCGCGCAGGAAAGCGAAACAGCCGGGCTGCGCGCCGTCCTGTGCTACGAAATCAGCGACCGCTACGGCGAAGAAAAAATGCGCGCGGCCATCGCCGAAAATGAAAACTTCATCCGCCACAGCGCCGGGCACCCTACCCTGCGTGGAATCCTTGGGCTGCACGCCCCACTGACCATTTCCAGCGCCACGCTCACCGCTTGCGTTGAAAGCGCCGCCGCGCTCAACACAGGCATTCACATCCACGTCAGCGAATCGCGCGATGACCGCGCCGCGCTGGCCGCCCGCGGCGAAGGCCTGCCCATCGAATGGCTGCAGCGCCACGGCGCGCTTGGCACGCGCAGCATCATCGCTCACGCCGTACATGTCAGCGAAAACGAAATTCAACTGCTGGCAGACAGCCAAACCTGGGTCACACACCAGCCCCGCTCCAACATGAACAACGCCGTTGGCGTTGCCCCGACCGAAAAAATGCTGGCGATGGGTGTCAAAATCTGCCTCGGCAATGACGGCTTTTCCAACAGCATGTGGGACGAGTGGCGCGCCGCCTACCTGCTGCACAAAATTCGCCACGCAGACCCGCGCCGCATGAACGGATTCACCGTCACAAAAATGGGCGTCTACAACAACGCCGCGCTGGCGAGCGCCTTCTTCCCCGAAGCGCTAATTGGCGTCATCGCCAAAGGCGCCGCCGCCGATTTGATTCTGGTGGACTACCAGCCGCCAACCCCGCTGAACGCCGAAAACCTGCCCTGGCACATTCTCTTCGGCCTGCGCGATGGCATGGTGACCGGGACCATTGTCAGCGGGAAAACGCTGATGAAAGACCGCCAACTTTTGACGCTGGACGAAGCCGAAATCAACGCACAGGCGCGCGCCTACGCCCCCAAAGTTTGGGAACGCTATACGACCCTCGCCTCACACTCTCCTCAAAAGGAAAACCATGACTGACCAATTGCTCGTCACCATCGCCGTTTTGGGCGGCACTGGCAAAGAAGGCAAAGGATTGGCCTATCGCTGGGCCAGGGCGGGCTACCGCGTGCTGATTGGCTCGCGCAGCGCCGAAAAAGCGCAATCCACCGCGCAGGAACTGACCACCCTGCTGGGCGAAGCCAGCATCACCGGGCTGGATAATCTATCCGCCGCGCAAAAAGCAGATATTGTCGTCTCCGCCGTCCCGTATGCCGCGCACCGCGAAACCCTGTTGAGCGTCAAAGACGCCCTGCAGGGGAAAATCCTGGTGGATGTGACCGTTCCGCTCGTCCCGCCCAAAGTCAGCAAAGTGCAAATGCCCCCGGCTGGCAGCGCCGCCCAGGAAGCGGTTGCTCTGCTCGGCGAGGGCGTTCAGGTAGTGGACGCCTTTCAGAACATTTCCTACGAACATTTGATGACCAGCGGCGAAGCGCCCTGCGATGTACTCGTCACCGGAACCAGCAAAGCGGCGCGCGAAGAAACGCTCAAACTGGTCGAGGCCGCCGGGCTGAGGGGCTGGGACGCCGGGCCGATTGAAAATTCGGTGGTGGTGGAAGGGCTGACCA
>JAVHNW010000334.1:0-1386 GCA_036169755.1 bacterium
TGTCGAAGGGCTGACCTCGCCGCTGGAAGGCGCCATGCGCCCCGCTCACTTTCGCGGAGTGACGACGGTGGTCGCCAAACTCTTCAACGCCGTCCAGCCGCAAAAAGCCTACTTCGGCCAAAAAGATGCCCAGCAGGCCGCCGTCATTCGGCGCATGACGCGCGACCTGAATTTTCCCATCGAAATTGTCGTCTGCCCCACGCGCCGCGAAGCCGATGGGCTGGCGATGTCCAGCCGCAATACTTATCTCAACCCGGCAGAGCGCCAGGCGGCGACAGTTTTATTCCGCGCCCTGAGCGCCGCCAAAACCGCCTATGAAGGCGGGGAACGCCGCGCCGAGGCGCTGCGTCAAACCATGCAAAAAGTTCTCGCCGCCGAACCGCTGGCGCGCCCGCAATACGTCTCCTGCGCCGAGTACGACAGCCTGCAGGAAATCGAAACCGCCAGCGAGGGCAAAATTTTGCTTTCGATGGCGGTTTATCTGGGAAAAACCCGTCTGATTGACAATTTTGTTCTGGGCTGATTACTCCGTCAGCAAATAGGCCAGCAGCCAGCGCGAGGTGGCTTCCAGCGCCTCCGTGTGGGTGCGCTCGTAGTTGTGCGAGGCGTCCACGCCGGGGCCAATCAGCGCCACCGCCGCATCGCCGCCCGCGTGCCAGAAGGCCTCGCCGTCCGAGCCGTAGTTGGGGTAAATATCCACTTTGTAGGGGATGGAATGCGCCAGCGCCAGCGCGCGCAGTTTTTCGCTCAGCCCGTGATGGTAGGGCCCGCCGGAATCTTTGACGCACAACGTGGCGTGATACTCGTCTGATTCCTGCCCATCGCCGACCGCGGCCATATCTACGGTGACGAGTTCGCTCACTTCGGCGGGCAGGCCGGCTGCCGCGCCGTGGCCGACTTCTTCGTAGTTGCTGATGAAGAGATAGGTGCTTTGCGCCGGTTGCAGCCCGGCCTCGCTCAGGGCGCGCACGGCGGCCAAAATATTGGCGACACAGGCTTTGTCGTCCAAAAAGCGTGAGCGCACAAAACCGTTGACGATTTCGGTGCGCGTGTCGAAGGCCACAAAATCGCCAACTTGAATGCCCAGGGCGCGGGTTTGCTCGGCGCTGAGGGTGCGGGCATCGAGGCGCACTTCCATGGTATTTTCCTCACGGCGGGTATCGTTGGAGGCGACTCCATAAACGTGGCCGGAGGCTTTGTGGAACATGTACGCGCCGCGAATTTTCTCGCCGCTGGCAGTGAACACCCAACAGCCTTCCGTTTCCACACCGTTCAACACCAGCCCGCCGATGCGGGTTAATTTCAGGCGGCCATCCGGCAAAATTTCTTTGACCATTGCGCCGAGCGTATCCACATGCGCGGTCAGCGCGCGCGGAAAGTCATCTT
>JAVHNW010000334.1:1396-8595 GCA_036169755.1 bacterium
GTTGAAAAGTCAGGCCGGGGAACTGCGCCAGTTCGCGCTCCTCCAGGTCAATTGCGGCGGCGGCAAAACCAGTCGGCGAGGGCGTATTCAGCAGGCGGGTCAAAAAATCCAGCAGGTAGGGGGTGGAAATGGACGGTAAATGAATGGGCATGGGGGTTTATCCTTGGTTTTTCTCTGGCGCGCCGCGCGCGGCCGAAAATCAGGGTTTGGAGGTTTTTGTCCCGACCGGCTCATTCTCAAATGCGCCAATTTTTTCGCGCCACTCGGCGGGGACGGAGATGGTTTGGCCGGAACGATAATCATACGTCACCAGCACAATTTCGGCGCGCGCCATTTCCTGGCCGGTTTCGGCGTTGAAGAGCGTGTTCAGCACCGTCATGGATTTGTTGCCGATGCGGCTGGTTTTGACGCCGACAGTCACCGGCATCTGCCAGGTGACCGGCGCCAAAAAGGTGAGATGTACATCCGCCAGAATAATGCCGATGTCATCAAAAGACTGTTCGCGCCGGAACAGCCCCAAATGTATCAAATAGTGGATGCGCGCCTGCTCAAAAAACGTCAAATATTTGGCGTTGTTCATGTGACCCTGCGCGTCAATATCGGCGTAGCGCACCTCGATGGGGTGGTGAAAATTGAAATCGGTCATGGCGCGATTATACTTGCCCGACAGACGCATCGGGTATAATCTGCCCTCGTTAATTCCCTCCTATGAAAATACTGACCGTTCTCACCTATTACCGTCCGCACACCTCCGGGCTGACCATTTACGCGGAGCGGCTGGCCGAAGCCTTCGCCAGGCGCGGCCACCAGGTGACGGTGCTGACCTCGCACTTCGACCCGTCCACCCCGCGTGAGGAAATTCGCAACGGAGTCAAAATTGTGCGCGCGCCGGTTTTATTGCGCGTCAGCAAAGGCGTCATCATGCCCACCCTCGGCTGGCTGGCCTGGAAATATGTCGCCGAAAATGATGTGGTGCAGCTGCACCTGCCGCAATTTGACGCGCCAGGTTTCGCCACCCGCGCCCGCCTGCTGGGAAAAAAGACCATTCTCACCTACCACTGCGATATTCAACTGCCGCCCGGCCTCTTCAACCGCCTGGTCAACACGGTGGTGGATTTTCAAAATCACATGGCCGGGCTGCTGGCGAATCACGTCGTCACCTACACCCAGGATTACGCGGATAACTCCGCCTACCTCTCACGCTATCGCCACAAACTGACGCCGATTCTGCCGCCGGTACTTTTGCCCCCCGCCCAAAAGCAGGCTGTGCGCGATTTTCACGAAAAACACGTTGGTAAAAATCGCCCCGTCATCGGCATGGCCGCGCGCTTTGCCGCCGAAAAAGGTGTGGAAGTTTTGCTCGACGCCCTCCCCGCCATTTTGCAAAAATACCCCCAGGCCCGCGTCCTCTTCGCCGGGCAGTACCAAAACGTCTTGGGCGAAAAAGCCTACGCCGCGCGCCTCCAGCCCAAAATCCGGGAGTACGAGGCTTCCGGCCACTGGCAATGGCTCGGCGTGCTGAATCCGACTCAGATGGCGGCGTTTTACCCCAATCTGGACGCGCTGGTCGTCCCCAGCCTGAACTCCACCGAAGCCTTTGGCCTGGTGCAAATCGAAGCCATGCTAAACGGCGTCCCCTGCGTGGCCTCGGCCCTGCCGGGAGTGCGCCGCCCGGCGCAGATGACCGGCATGGGCAAAGTCGTCCCAATTGGCGATTCCGCCGCCCTGGCCGGGGCGCTGCTGGAAATCCTGGCCGACCCGGCCCGCTTCCGCCGCGACCCCGCCGAAATCGCCCGCCCCTACGACCCCGACTCTGTCGCCGCCGAATATGAGAAAATGATGGCCGCCCGATGACAAAACCCTCCGCCCAAAAAGATTTCCTGCGCCTGCAGGTACAAGACCTGCCCTACTTCCGCGCCCTGCTGCGCGCGGTGGAATCTTCCTACTACCAGGAAATTGACCTGCCCGCCCCCACCCTGGATGTCGGCTGCGGCGACGGCCATTTTACCCAGCTGACTTTCGACCGCCCGCTGGAGGTTGGCCTCGACCCCTGGGAAGACCCCATCCGCGAGGCCGGAACGCGCGGCGTTTACCGCCTGCTGACCCGCGCTGACGGCGGCGACATGCCCTACCCTGCCCAATTTTTCGCCAGCGCCATCAGCAACTCGGTGCTGGAGCACATTCCGCAGGTCGAGGCGGTGCTGGCAGAAACCGCGCGCGTACTCAAACCGGGCGCCATTTTCGTCTTTTGCGTCCCAAACGACCATTTCAACTCCAGCCTCTCGGTGGCGCGCGCCCTCGACCGGCTGAAGCTGCGCGGACTGGCGCGCGCCTACCGTAAATTTTTTACCGTCATCTCGCGCCACGTCCACATGGACGACCCCCAAACCTGGCAAACGCGCCTCGAAAAAGCCGGTTTCCGCCTGGAAAAACACTGGCACTACTTTCCACCTCGCGCCCAGGCCGTTTTGGAATGGGGCCATTATTTTGGCCTGCCCGCGCTCCTCAGCCGAAAATTATTTGGCCGCTGGATTTTGGCGCGCACCGATTGGAATCTCGGCTGGCTGGTGGCGCTGCTGCGCCCCTACGCCGACAACTCCCCCGCGCCCGACGGGGTTTACAGCTTCTACATCGCCCGCCGCGTGTAAATTCCAACGCCGCGCAGCCAAACTCTGGCGTTCCCCATGCAAAAACTGGTGTATTACCTCGTTTCCATTTTCAAAATCCTGTTCGGCTTTCAGCGCCCCTGGCAGGTTTTTTGGCTGATGGCGCACAAACACAAATTTACGCCGCGCCCCATTCGCCTGCGCGGGGGAACAAGCTTCAACGTGCGCTCGCGCATGGATATTTGGAGCATCAAAAAAACCTGGCTCGACCAGATTTACCAGCGTTACGGCTTTGAAATTCAACCGGAATGGTGCGTGATCGACATCGGCGCCGCCCCCGGCGACTTCGCCATTTTCGCCGCCCGCGCCGCCAACAGCCGCGTACTGGCGGTCGAACCCTTCCCCGAATCCTTTGCCCTGCTCAACGAAAACCTGACGCTCAACGCCCTCAAAAACGTTCAGACACTGGAAGCCGCCCTCGGCAGGCAGGGCGGCACATTGAAGATGGATATTTTCAGCGGTGAGCCGGTTAAATTTACCAGCCGCGAAGGCAGCGACAGCCCCGAAGAAGGCGCAGTGACCGTCTTCGCCCTCTCGCTGGCCGAACTACTCGAAAAGCAAAACGTCACCAGCTGCGACCTGCTCAAATTGGACTGCGAAGGCGCCGAATACGAGATACTCCTGCCCGCCAGCGCCGAAACCCTGGCGCGAGTCCGGCGCATCGTGCTCGAATATCACGACATCCCCCGCTCCCATCAACACGGCGAATTGACCGCCCACCTACAGGCCAACGGCTTTCAGGTCCAAATTTTCCCCAACCCTGTTCATGCCGCCCTCGGCTACCTGAGCGCCGAACAAAAATCAAAGGTCTGACCATGCCCGAAGAACCCAGCGTTTTGGATTACTTCAACGCCCAGCTACATTTTTGGAAAAACCGGCTTTTGATGCGCTCCGCCGCAGCAGATTCGCCCCGCCCCAGCCTCGATCTTGCGCTGGAAGAGGCCGCACCCCGCTCCGCCCCCAGTTTTCTGCTGGCAAACCTGCCCTGGAGGCCGCTGACCGCCCTGGGGCTGGCGCTCAGCGCTCAGTTTTTACTTGAGCCGCCGCACCCCGACCCCATCGCCGCAACTGCTTTTTACCTGCTGGCGGCGCTGATGCTGGCATGGGCCGGGTGGAAACAGGAATGGCGGCTGGCGCCTCTGCCGCCCCAGGAAATTTCCAGCGACCCCGGCCTGCTGCGCCGCTCGGCCAGCCTGGCCGGCATCAGCCTGTCCGCCGCGGCTTTTCTCCTGTTCGGCGGCGGAAACTTCAACGCCCTCAATCTGACGCTGTGGCTGGCGGGCATCGCCCTCTTGACTCAGGGCCTCTGGCGCGGCGGGTTTGACCTGCCGGGGCTGTTCGCCCGCCTGCGGCGTTTTCTCGCCCGCCCCGCCTGGACGCTGCACCTTTCGCGTTGGACTGTGCTGCTGCTGGCGGTGGCCGCCCTGGCTCTGTTTTTCCGCCTCTACCGGCTGACGGGCATTCCCGCCGAACCCATCAGCGACCACGCCGAAAAATTATTTGACATCAACGACATTCTCAACGGGCAGTCTCCCATTTTTTTCCCACGCAACACCGGGCGCGAATTTTTCCAACTGTATTGGACGGTTTTCGTCCTGACCATTTTCAAAACCGGCGCTTCGTTTTTTTCACTCAAACTTGGCACGGCGTTGATGGGTCTGCTGACTTTGCCCTATGTCTACCTCTTCGGCAGGGAAATTGGCGGCAAACGGGTGGCCGTTCTGGCGCTGATTTTCACCGCCTGCGCCTACTGGCCGAATGTGATTTCGCGGGTTGGCCTGCGTTTTCCGCTTTACCCGCTCTTCACCGCGCCGGTTTTGTTTCATCTTGTGCGCGGGCTGCGCACGCAAAATCGCAACGATTTCATTTTGGCCGGGCTGTTTTTGGGGCTGGGTCTGAACGGCTACAGTCCCTACCGCATTGTGCCTTTTTTGGTGGTGGTTGGCGTTGGCCTGTTTGTCCTTCACCAGCGTTCCGTTTTCCTCAAAAAACAAGCCTTCATCCTGCTGGCGCTGACGAGTTTCTTCGCCTTGCTGGTTTTCCTGCCGCTGCTGCGCTACACTCTGGAAAACCCGGACTATGTTTTCATCCGCACGCTGACGCGCATGGGCGAGGTCGAGCGTCCCTTCCCCGGCAACCCGCTGGAAATTTTTGTGCAAAATAATTGGCGCGCCGCGCAAATGTTCAACATCGACAACAACGATGTCTGGCTGAACTCGGTGATGAGCCGTCCGGCGCTAGATATTGTCTCCGGCGCGCTGTTCGTGCTGGGAATTTGGCTGGTGCTGGCGCGTTACCTCCGTCAGCGCGACTGGCGCGATTTGTTTTTGCTGCTCAGCCTGCCGGTGCTGATGCTTCCTTCCACGCTTTCACTGGCTTTCCCGGTGGAGAATCCCTCCATCAACCGGGCGGGCGGCGCCTACATCATCGTTTTTGTGTTGGTCGCCCTGGCGCTGGATGGGATTTTTGAACAGCTGCGCGCCAGCGGCTGGCGCAAATTGGCTTTTGGCCTGACGGCTTTTCTCCTGCTCTGGTCGGGCGCACAAAATTACGACCTGGTTTTCAACCAGTACGATCTTCAAGTTCGCTACAGCAACTGGAATTACAGCGACCTGGCGCGAGTGGTCAAAGCCTTCACCGAGGCGGGAAACCCGCTGACCAATGCCCGCATCGTGGCTTTTCCCTACTGGGTGGATACCCGCCTGGTGCCCGTCCTGCTTGGTCACCCGGAACTTGACCTGACCCTTTGGCCGGAACAAATTGCGGCCACCCGCACGCTGCCCGGCAACAAGCTTTTTCTCGTCAACGAAAACGATTCTTCCTCGCTGATGCTTTTGCGCCAAAACTACCCCGGCGGCCAGCTCAGTTTGTTTACCCAGCCGCTGGGCAATAAAAACTTTTGGGTGTTTTCCGTTCCGGCGCAAGATTTTGCTCCGGCCACCAATTCTCTACAGCCGGTTGCGCCGTAGCGCATGGCAACCCTCCCTTCCCCTTTTCCCATGAAACGTTCCTCCCTTTTCTGGATTTTTGACCTTCTCCTGATTGTCGTCCTGGCAATCGGCGGCTACCTGCGCGTCATCGGCCTGGACTGGGACGAAAGCCAGCACCTGCACCCCGACGAGCGCTTCATGACCATGGTCACCACCTCGCTCAGCCCGGCGGCTTCGCTTGGCACGTATTTTGACACGGCAAATTCACAGCTGAACCCGGCCAACACTGGCTACACTTTTTTTGTCTACGGCACCTTTCCGCTTTTTTTGACGCGCTACGTGGGCGAATGGCTCGGCCAAAGCGGCTACGATGAAATTACCCTGGTGGGGCGGCAGCTCTCTGCGCTGGCCGATTTGCTGGCTGTGCTGACGCTTTATCTTTTAACGGCGCGCCTCTACGGGCGCAAAACCGCGCTGCTGGCGGCGGCTTTTTCCGCCTTTGCCGTCATGCAAATTCAGGAATCCCATTTTTACACGGTGGATAATTACGCCACGCTTTTTATGACGCTGGCGGCTTATTTTGCCGTGCGAATTTTGACCTCCGCCCAGGGCGAAATTCAACCAGCCTGGTGGCGCAACCCCGATTTGTGGAACAGCGCCCTGTTTGGGCTTGCCACCGGGCTGGCGCTGGCTTCCAAAATTAACGCCGCGCCGGTGGCGATTCTGCTGCCGGGCGCCTTCCTGCTGCGCGGGTGGAACGGGCGCGCCGCCGCGCCCGCTCGCACGCTTTCGCTTGAGATGGCGGCGCTTTTTGTCGTGCTGGGCGCCGTCTTCACCGCGCTGGCATTTCGGGTCGCACAGCCCTATGCCTTCAGCGGGCCGGGCTTCTTCGGCGTTTCCTTCAACCCGCAATGGGTGGCGACTTTGGCCGAGCAGCGCGCCCAGGCCAGTGGCGATGTGGATTTTCCGCCCGCGCTGCAGTGGGCGCGCCGTCCGTTGACCTTTTCCCTGCAAAACATGGTGCAGTGGGGGCTGGGCTGGCCGCTGGGGCTGACGGCGCTGGCCGGAGCCGCGCTGATGGCCTGGCAGGTTGTACGAAAGCGTGAAATGCGGCAGCTGCTGCTCTTGGGCTGGCTGACGCTTTATGTCGGCTGGCAGCTGACTCAGTGGAATCCGACCATGCGCTATCAACTGCCCGCCTACCCATTGATGGCGTTGATGGCCGCCTGGGGGCTGACGCGCCTGGGCGAAGCGCTGAAAGCAAAGCGCCTGGCCTGGCTTTCCGGCCTGCTGACGGCGGCAGTTTTGCTGGCAACGTTTGGCTGGGCCTACGCCTTCACACGCATCTACACCCGCCCGCACACGCGAGTCGCCGCCAGCCGCTGGATTTTCAGCCAGCTGCCGGGGCCGATTACCCTCGGCTACGCAGACGCCCAACAGCCGCTGTCCGTCCCCATCGGGTTGAGCATCGTCCCAGAGCAGGATTTCATCACCCAATTTAATTCCTTTCACGCCGCCAGCCCGCTGACAAAAATCAGCCTGGGGCACGCCGCCGGGACGGGTGAACAAAGCGTGCGCCTGACTCTGGCCTCCTCCCCCGATT
>JAVHNW010000335.1:0-8573 GCA_036169755.1 bacterium
CGCGCTCGCACGGCGGCGGCCACTTCATCTATTTGGGCAAGGTTAAAAAAAGGCTCATTAATCATGGGTTTATCCAAAAAAGGGAGTTTGTCTGACGAATCGTGGGTGAAATTATACACGATGAGCGCCCACTGGCAGGCCGGGTTTGGCGGGCACAAACTACGCTCTATTGTAAAGAAACTCCTCCTATGCTATCCTTGCCAGCAATGAAAAAAACTTCCACCCATGCCCTATCTTTCAGTGGAATTGTTTTCCTGTTTGCAACGTCCATCACCCTGACGCTGGCGCCTCACCTGATGAGCAAAATCACCGCCGGAATGACAGAAAACTTCTCACTCACCGGCGGGGTTTTCCTTTTTCTATATGCCAATCTCCTGCTGGCCGCGCTGGTGCTGAACTACCCGGAAGACAGGCACCGTATTCTGCGCCTCGTCACCAGCCTGTTGACTCTGCTATTGGCCGCGCTCTGGTGGCGGGGCGGATTTTTTTTAGAGACATTTTGGATTGGCACGTTGGCGCTGGCCGCCCTCTTGAGCATTTCCCCCGCCCTGAATCAACGCGACTGGCTTCGTGGGCTGATTCCGGGCGGGCATTTTTTACTGGGCCTGGCCGTTTTTCTGCGCCCCGATTGGCTCAGTTCCACGCTGGGAACGCCTCCCCTTTTTCCCATCCAGGTCGCCCTCGGCAGCGGATTCATTCTCAGCGGGCTGGCCGCCATCCTGCTCGGCCTGATTCCGGCCTTTGCAGAAGAATCGCAATCCCGCCCGCTGGCAATCCCCTGGCTTTTATGGGGTCTGCTCGGCCTGCTGGCGGGACGCTTCCCCCAGGCGCTGGCCGCTGGCAGCGCCGCCTTCTGCCTGCTCTGGCTGGATTCCGTCCCCTGGAACAAAATCATCCTGGGGAAGGGCGCAGAATTGGGGCGGCGCTTCATTTATTTGATTGAAGTCGGCAGCGCCATTTCGCTCGCCCTGGCGCTGGTTTTGCTCAGCGCCGTGGACACCAGCCTGCCAGGCGCAGCAAGCAGCCCGCAAATGGCGCGCGTGCGCGAAATCGCGCTGATGAGCTACGGCGCGGTAGCCGCAATCAGCATTGTACTGATTCTTTCCGTCACCCTCTCCATCAACGGAATGTTTGCCGGGCTGCAAAGCGCCAAATCGCCGACCTCGCCCAAAGAAGATGAACGCGGCCTCTTTACCGCCCTCACCAACCTGCTGCTACAGCCGTTTCTGACCTCCCATGAAATGCTTTCGCAGGTTGCGCGCCAGCAAGAAGCCCACGTTCGCTTGCTGGAGGAGCGCACGCTTAGCGAAAAAAGGCGCATGGCGCAGTTGAATTTACTGCACCAAATGAACCTGGAACTGGAAAACACGCTGGACGCGCCGGTTTCAGCGCAGCTGACCGTCACCGCCATCGCTGGTTCGCTGGGGGTGAGCCTGGCCGCCGTGCTGGAATTTGAGCCGGAACGCGAAGAAGTGCGCGTACTGGCCTCCAGCGGCGAGCGCGCCTATGCGCTGCCGCCCGGCTTCCGGCAAAATATGCGCAGCGGGTTAATTGGGCGCACGCTGCGCGCGCGGCGCACACAACTCATTTCTGATACGCGCCTCGACCCCGATTATCTGCCGCTCAACAATCAGCCCGTTTTATCCGAAATCGTCGTGCCTCTGCTTTCTCAAAACCATCTGCGCGGCGTGCTGCTCGTCAACCATCCCAAAGCCAGCGCCTTCGATGACAGCGACATGCGCACGCTGGAAGCGCTTGGCGTTTTACTGGTCACGGCGTGGGAACGCAGCGAGCACGACCAGCGCCTGATGCGCCTGATTCAATCCAGCTTCAGCCTGTCCACCACGCTGGAAATTGAAGAAGTACTCAAACAATTGGCCGAAAACGCCCGCCAGACTCTCGACGCCCGTTACGTTTTTTTGGCGCTGGTAGACAAAGGCGGTGGATTTACGCGCACTGCCAGCGCCGGATACGCCCCCACCCTCAGCCAAATGTTGGGCAGCGACCCGGAGGGAAACACGCTGATTCAGACCGTGCTCAACAGCGCCGCCCCGCTGCGCGTGCGCGATGTGCGTAAAAAATTTAGCACCATACCAACGGGCAGCGTAGATTTGCGCAACATGTTCGCCGTTCCCATTCGGCTGCGCCAGGCCAGCATTGGCGTTTTGCTCAGTTTTGGAAAACTGGACAAGCACTCTTTCAATGAAAATGATGAGGCGCTCGCCAGTCTGATCGCCAGCCAGGCCGCCGCCGCCATTGAAGCCACCTGGCTTTACCAGGAAATCCGCTCCATGTTCAACACCGCCACCCGGCTTTATCAGTTGAGCACGCGCGTCATCCAATCGGAACAATTGACAGACGCCGCCGCAGTCATCGCCGAAACCTGTTACCAGGTCGGCCAATCCAGCGCCGCCGGAATCGTGCTGCTCGACCAAAATCAAAAAGTGGATGTCAAAGTTCGCATTGACGCCAACGGCCTGCACCCCGGCGCAAACCACCCACTGGCGTTGGTTCGTCAGGCGCTCAGCAGCGGACAAAATATCATTCTGGCCCAGGATAACGAAATGGCGCGGGTTTGCCTGCCTCTGCAAACGCCGCGCCGTCAATACGGCGCACTCTGGCTCGATGTTCCCGAAAAAAGCTGGAATGACCCGCGCTTCGCCGATAACCTGCACAGCCTGGCCAACCAGGCCGCCATCGCCCTGGAGCGCAGCATTTTGCTTTCCGAAACACGCAAGCAGGCCCAGGCGCTCGAATCGGCCTACGATGAACTCCAACTGACCTACGACCAAACTCTGGCCGCGCTCACCTCCGCGCTGGATGCGCGCGACCGCGAAACCGAAGGACACAGCCTGCGCGTGGCGCGCATCGCGGCCTACCTGGGCCAAAAAATTGGTCTGACCGCCGACCAGGCCAAAATTTTGGAACGCGGCGCAATTCTGCATGATATTGGCAAAATTGGCATCAGTGATACCATTTTGCTCAAACCCGGGCCGCTCACCCCCGAAGAGTGGAAAACCATGCGCCTGCACCCCGATATTGGCGCGCGCATCATTGAGGGCATTCCCTTCCTGCAGGAAACCCTGCCCATCATTCGCTACCACCAGGAACGCTGGAACGGCTCTGGCTACCCACTGGGGCTGAAAGGTCACGATATTCCGCTGATGGCGCGCATTTTCGCCGTAGTGGATGCCTACGATGCGCTGACCACCCATCGCCCCTACCGCACCCCCCTCAGCCAGGAGGATGCGCTCGAATACCTGCGCGGCCAGGCCGAAATTCTCTTTGACGCGAAAATCGTCGAAGATTTTGAAGCGCTGGTTCAACGGGGCGATTTGGAAAAACTTCTATGAAAAATCGTCAAAACCCGTCCAACGTCACCCAGGCCGAAACCAGCCGTCTGGCGCGCCCCGCCACCCTGCTGGGATTATTTTTCTTCGTCATATTGTTTTTTTATGGCTTGTGGCAAAACAATTACGGCATGAAAAATGCGCTGACCATGAGCGCGATTGGCGTAGCGGGCATCAGCTACACCCTGTTTCTCTACTACCTCTCTGCCGCGCACCCCGCCTGCCTGACGCGCTGGCAGGCGCTGATTATCATCAGCAACGCCGCCGCCATCACCATCAGCCTGGCGGCGCTGCCAGTCTACATTCAAATCATCCCACACCTGGTCATCATCCTGGTCAGCGTGGTCACCGTCATCATTTGGGGGCGCAACCAGGCGCTGATTTTCATCGTGAGCGCAACCACGCTCCAGGCCATACTCAGCCCGCCCACGCTGAGCCCGCTGGGGCTGTGGACGCAATTTTTCAGCCATTTCAGCCTGTTTTTGGAAGCCATCATTTTGAGCGAAATCACGCACCGCTTAATTCAGGCGCTCTACGCCCGCATTGAAAGGCTGGAAAATCTCAATGATTTTGCCCGGCGAATTGGCGCCTCGCTCGAAAAGGAGGAAGTCATCAGCCTGGTCAACTCTGCCCTGCAGGAAGCCCTCGCCGCCGACACCTACTATCTCGGCATCCTGGAAAATGGTCAAATCCGATTGGACTTGCTCTACGATGACGGTGAATTTTTCACTGGAACCGTTGTCAACGCCGAAGGAACGCTCTCTGGCTGGGTGGTGCGCAACCGCCAGCCCCTCTTCATCCCCGACCTGCGCCAGGATGTTGACCTGGAAGGCGTCAGCCTGGTTATTGCGGGCAAAGAACAAACCAGCCTGTCGTGGATGGGCATTCCCATGATTACCGCCCATTTGACCGGAATTTTGGCGGTGGCCTCCTATGAACCCAACGCCTTCGACCGTACCGATATGGAATTATTGGAAAACCTGGGCCAGCAGGCTGCCCTTTCGCTGGATAACGCCTATCATCACGAAGAAGTTGAAAAGCAGTCGCGGCTCGACAGCCTGACTCATGTTTACAACCATGGCTATTTTTTGACGCTGCTGGAGCAAAGCGCCGCCACAATCCGCGCTTCGGGCGGGGGCATGAGCCTGGTGATGATGGATATTGATTATTTCAAGCAGTACAACGACAGCTATGGTCACCTGGTGGGCGATAAAGTGCTGGTGGAACTGACGCGCCTGCTGAGCAGCTACATCAAAGCCACCGACAGCGTAGGTCGCTGGGGCGGTGAAGAATTCGCCCTGCTGCTGATGGGCGCCAACGGCCTGCAGGCGCTGCAAATTGCTGAGCGCATCCGCGAAAAGGTGAATTCGCTCAACCTGCAAACGGAAGATGGGCGCCAGATTGCGCTGCCCACCGTCAGCCAGGGGGTCGCTTTGTTTCCAGCGGAAACCGGCGATATTATCAAACTGGTAGACCTGGCTGACCAGCGTCTCTACCTGGCGAAGGAGCGAGGGCGAAATCAAATTGAGCCAGGGGAAGACCACTGGAAACACATTCAGTAAAATAAAAAAACTCCCGAATTGCTCCGGGAGTTTTTTGGGCTTGAAGAAAATTACTTGACTTCGACAGAAGCGCCGGCTTCTTCAAGTTTCTTCTTGGCATCCGCGGCGGCGTCTTTGCTAACGGCGGAGAGAACCTTGCCGCCAGCGGTTTCGGCCAGGGTCTTGGCTTCGCCCAGGCCCAGGCTGGTCAGTTGACGGATGGCTTTGATGGTCTCAATTTTCTTGGGGCCAGCATCTTTGATGATGACGTCAAATTCGGTCTTTTCTTCGACAGGTTCAGCAGCAGCGGCGACGCCAGCGGCGGCAACCGCCACAGGAGCGGCGGCGGAAACGCCCCACTTTTCTTCCAGTTTCTTGACCAATTCAGCGGCTTCGAGAACAGAGAGTTTGCTCAGTTCTTCAACCAGGGTTTCGAGATTAGCAGCCATTTGTTACGAACTCCTTCTTACAATGAGAATTTTTTTAGGTTTTTGATGCGCAACAACCGGTTACGCGGCGGCCTGAGCCTGATCTACATAGGCTTGGAAAACAGAGGCCAGTGAGCGCGCCGGTTCGGCGATAGTACGAACCAGTTTGCTGGCAGGGGCCTGCAGCACGCCCAGCAGTTGCGAGCGCACAATCGGCAGGGGCGGAAGTTCCGCAAGCGCCTTTACCTGAGCAGCGCTGAGTGTTTGCTTGCCCAGAAAACCGCCTTTGACTTTGATGGCTTCGATACCTTTGCTGGAATCAGCCAAAGCCTTGGCAGTTGCCGCCGGGTCAGTAAATGCAAACGTGATGGCGGTGCTTTTTTCCAGGTAGCCAGCCGGAAATTCCAAGCCGGAATCCTGAAAAACCTTGCGGGTGAGCGTGTTTTTGACGATATGCAATTCACCGCCGCTATCACGCACCTTGGCGCGAATACCATCCAGGCTTTTGACGTTGACGCCGGTGTATTCGACCAGCAAAACGGCCTGGCTGCGGTTCACCCAATCTTGATACTGTGCAACGACAGCATCCTTCTTTTCACGAGAAATAGCCAAAGAAAATTACCTCCTTTCCTTAAAAGTTTTTGCCTGACAAACGCCAGGCAAAGACTTTATCCCAAGGGATAGGGAAGTCTTCACCTGAGCAGGAAATTAAGCGCTGCGCTTGAGGGCCGCGCGCCTGCCGTCATGGGCGAAGTTCGTTTGTCAGAATGAGAAGAGTAAAGCGAGTTTACTCCGTCACATGCATGGATTGGGCGGCGTTGGAGTCGACTTTGATGCCAGGCCCCATGGTCGCCGCCAGAGTAATGTGCTTGAGGAAGTTGCCTTTGGCGCCAACCGGGCGCGCCTTGATGATGGCATCCATCAGCGCCGCAAAGTTTTCCTGCAGCTTGACATCGTCAAAGGAAGCCTTGCCGATTTGCACATGAATGTTACCGGTTTTATCCAGGCGGAATTCAACGCGACCAGCCTTGGCCTGGTTAATGGCGTGAGGCAAATCATCCGCGCTGACAACGGTACCCGCTTTCGGGTTCGGCATCAAACCGCGGGGGCCAAGCACGCGACCCAGGCGGCCAACTTTACCCATCATATCCGGCGTGGCAATCGCGACATCAAAATCGAGCCAGCCGCCCTGAATTTTTGCCAGGGTTTCGTCATCATCGGCTACCGCATCGGCGCCGGCATTGCGGGCGGCGGTGGCAGCTTCGCCAGCGGCGAAAACCAGCACGCGCACCGCCTTGCCCAGCCCGTGCGGCAGGACAACCACGTCACGCATTTGCTGGTCAGCCTGGCGGGGGTCGAGCGTGGTCCGCAGGTGGACTTCGATGGTCGCGTCAAACTTGGTGAAGGCGGTTTCTTTCGCCAGTTTTACGGCGTCAGCCGGGCCATAGAACGTATCCATGCTGACTTTTGCCGCCGCGGCATTGTATTTTTTTCCGTGTTTAGCCATTTATTCCTCCGTGGTGCAAACGGGCTGTCAGCGACAACCCTCCCACCAGTCTAATCAACCACTGTGATGCCCATCGAGCGGGCGGTGCCTTCAACCTGTTTCATCGCGCCATCAATATCAATCGCATTGAGGTCTTTCATTTTTGTTTCAGCGATTTGACGAACCTGGGCGCGGGAAACCTTGCCAACCTTCTCTTTGTTCGGCACACCTGAGCCTTTTTCCACCCCGGCAGCCTTGCGCAGCAAAACCGCGGCGGGCGAGGTCTTCAAGACAAAGGTGAATGAGCCATCAGTATAAACGCTGATTTCCGCCGGGAGGACTTCGCCCGGTCGGGCGGAAGTGCGCGCGTTATACTCTTTGCAAAAGGCCATGATGTTGAGGCCGTATCCCGCCAGCGCGGGGCCAACCGGGGGCGCCGGGTTGGCTTTGCCAGCATCGAGCTGGAGACGAACAATTGCCTTAAGTTTCTTTGCCATATCTACTCCTTGTGCCCAGGCAAACCTGGGCTGTGGTATTAGCGGGAAAACCCTCCCACTTCAAACGGCGAAAGCATCCTCGCCGATTTACGCTCTTTCGACTTGCAGGAAGTCCAGCTCAACAGGCGTCTCGCGCCCGAAGAAGGAAACCATCACCCGGACTTTGGTGCGCTCCATGTCAATTTCTGACACAATACCACGGAAATCATTGAAGGGGCCATCGGTGATGCGGACACGCTCACCAACTTTAAAGGTGACTTTGATGGTCGGGGCTTCCGCTTCCATGCGTTTGATAATTTGGTTGACTTCTTCGGGGCGCAGGGGTGTCGGGTCGTTGCCCATGCCCACAAACCCGGTCACGCCGGGAGTGTTACGCACGACATACCAAGATTCTTCGGTCAAGATCATGTTCACCAGCACATAGCCGGGGAAGATGTGGCGCTCAACGGTACGGCGTTTGCCTTCGCGCACTTCGATTTCTTCCTGCGTAGGGATGACCACGTCGAAGATTTTGTCTTTCATCCCCATGGTTTCAATACGCTGCTCCAGGTTATGACGAACTTTTTTTTCGTAACCCGAATAACAGTGAATGACAAACCAGGCGGGTTGGTCAGCCGCAGGCTCGGCAGGTAAAGAGGCAGACCCGCCAGACGATAAAAGCTCGTCGCCAGGGACAGTTTGGTCGAGGTCTGAAGATTCCTGCACGCTCATGGGATTCTCTTTCTGAAAGTTAGAACACGCCCAGAATCAGGTCTACCATTCTGGCGCCGAGATAATCAATCGCCCCAAGAAAAACCGCCATCGCAACCAAGACAATCAAAACGATGCCGGTCAAATTTTTGGCTTCGGGCCAGGTAGGCCAGGCAACCTTGCGAAGTTCACCGGCAGTTTCGCGGTAATAGCGAACCAGAGCATTCGGCTGCTTGATTTCCTTTTTTTCTTTTTCGGCCAAGGTGAACTCTCCTTTTGATTTACGATGAAAACGCCGCCTGGGATGACGGCGTCCAAATCAGGCAGGCCAGGCAGGACTTGAACCCACAACCACTCGTTTTGGAGACGAGCGCTCTACCAATTGAGCCACTGGCCTAGGTTATTTGTCAGGTAGCCGGTCAGTCTGATCGTTTTTTCACTTCTCCACGATCAGGCTGACCGGCCAGAAGACCAAAAAGCTACTTGGTTTCGCGGTGCGCAGTGTGCTTGCGACAACGCGGGCAATACTTGCTTAATTCCATGCGCTGCGGGTCATTGCGGCGGTTTTTCTGACTGGTGTA
>JAVHNW010000336.1:0-8561 GCA_036169755.1 bacterium
TTCCTGCACCCAGGTCAGCAGCACTTCGCCCACGGCCTGGAGGCTGGCCGCCGAAACTTTGTCTGGTGTATCGGCGAGGGTGTGCCAATGGGGATAGTCCAGGTCAATCAGATCTACCGCGGGCAGGCCTTGATCGAGGAAAGGAACATGGTCGTCAATTACCCGATAGCGGGGCTGCGGGATAAAGAGCGAATCGTAGCCCAGGCGTTTGGCTACCGCCCAAATCGAGGCGGTCAGCGCGGGGTCAGAATTGCGCTCCTGATAAATATTCAGGTCGGAGTCGCCGATCATGTCGAGCAGAATGACCGCCCGCGGGCGAAAATCCATTTGGGCGGCGAAGGCGCTTGAGCCGAGAATCCAGTCCCAGCCTGGCAGCTTGCCCTGGTCTTCGGCATCCACCAGCAGCAGCGTGACGGGCGCCTCGGCGGGCAAAACCCGCGCCAATTCCAGCAAAACTGCCACGCCCGAAGCGCCATCATTGGCGCCAGGTACCGGCAGGGCGTGGTTGCTCAGGTTGGGGTCGTTATCGGCGCTCATGCGGCTGTCGTAATGCGCCAACAGTAGAATTTGGGACGCGGTTGACTTGCGCGTAGCCAACATGTTGACGAAGTCATGTCCCATGCGGGTGGCGGGGAGCGCGGCAACATTCCAACCGGCAGCGGAGAGCTGGCTGGTGAAATATTCCCGCGCGCGGGCGCTGGCCTGGCTGCCGGGAATGCGCGCGCCAAAGTTGATTTGGGCCACCACGTCCGCGTAGGCGCGCTCTCCGTCAAAGTGGGCGGTGGGCGCGGGGCGCAAAAACCACCAGGCGGCGAGAGCCGTCAGCGTCAGCGCATCGAAAACCATCAGCCAGCGAATAAATTGTTTTTTCATCCCATCTTCGCTTCTTCGCGGCTAATGGGCTCCTGTGAAATCTGTTTTTCGCAAAAAAAAGATTATCACGCTTTGAACCCATTACCTTTTCTTTTTTTTAGACCAGTTAGCGGAAACCAAAGTTTGGCAGCAACTTGGGTTAACTATTCTTCCGGCAAATCCAATTTAATGTGCAGGTCGCGCAGTTGTTTTTCGCTGGCGGGGGAGGGCGCATCGGCCATCACATCGCGCCCGGCCTGATTTTTGGGGAAGGCGATCACCTCGCGGATGTTGGGTTCCCCGGCGAAGAGCATAATCAGCCGGTCAATTCCGGGGGCCATGCCGCCATGCGGCGGCGCGCCAAATTGAAAGGCCTCGATGAGATGGCCGAATTTGGACTGAATTTCTTCATCTTTCAGCCCCAGCAGTTGAAAAACCTTTTGCTGAATGTCGCTGCGGTGGATGCGGATGGAGCCGGAGGCGGTTTCGTAGCCGTTCAGCACCATGTCGTAGGCGTCTGAAAGAATTTGGCTGGGGTCGGTTTCAAATTTGGGCAGGTCTTCCATTTTGGGCATGGTGAAGGGGTGATGGGCGGCGTCCCATTTTTTGTCTTCCTCGTTGTACTCGAACATGGGAAAGTCCAACACCCAGGCGAAAGCCAGCACATTCGGGTCGGCCAGGTTCAGCCGGTCGCGGAATAAAAGCCGCAGTGCGGAGAGAGTCTTGTTGGCGATGGGCTTGCTGTCGGCGATAAACAAAACCAGGTCGCCGGTTTTTGCGCCGGTGCGCGTCTGAATGGCTTCCACCTCTGCCGCTTTGATGAATTTCTGCGCCGTTCCTTTGACGCCTTCACTGGTCAGCGCCAGGGTTGCCAGGCCTTTGGCGCCCTGCTCCTTGCTGAAAGTTGTCAGCTCGTCCACTTCTTTGCGCGTGTAATCGGCGCAGCCAGGGGCGACAATGCATTTGATGACGCCGCCGCTCTTGAGCACATTTTGGAATACCATAAATTCGCTGCCAGCCAGGAGGTCGCTCAGGTTGTGGAGTTCCAGGCCGAAGCGCAGGTCGGGTTTGTCGTTGCCGTAGCGTTCCATGGATTCGGTGTAGGTCAGCCGCGGCCAGGGCGAGGCCAGCAGGCGCTTTCCGGGGAGAATTTTCGCCACCATTTCGGTGAACAGCCCCTCGCCAACCGCCAGCACGTCATCGCGTTCGACAAAACTCATTTCCAGGTCGAGTTGGGTAAATTCGGGCTGACGGTCGCCGCGCAGGTCTTCATCGCGCAGGCAGCGGGCGATTTGGAAATAGCGGTCGAACCCGGCCACCATCAACAATTGCTTGAACAGCTGCGGCGACTGCGGCAGGGCGTAAAACATCCCCGGCTGCAGGCGGGCCGGGACGAGGTAGTCGCGCGCGCCTTCGGGCGTGGTTTTGAAGAGCAGCGGCGTTTCGATTTCCAGAAAACCGCGCTCGCTCAGGTAGTCGCGCATAAATTTGACCACTTTGTGGCGCAGCACCATATTGTTGTACATGCGCTCGCGGCGCAGGTCGAGATAGCGATATTTGAGGCGGATGTTTTCGTCCACGTTCTCGTCCTGGTTGACCATCAGCGGCAGGGGCTTGGAGGGGTTGAGCACCTCGCATTTTTGCACGGCTACTTCCACTGCGCCGGTTGCCAGGTGTGGGTTTTCGGCTCCGACTGGGCGGGCGCGCACCACGCCGGTAATTTTCAGCACCCACTCGTTGCGCGCGTCTTGAATGGCGTTGACTTCCGGCTGATTGGGGTCGCCGACCACCTGAATCAGGCCGGTGCGGTCGCGCAGGTCAATGAACGTCACGCCGCCATGGTCGCGCTGACGATGTACCCAACCGGCCAGGGTGACCGTCTGACCGATGTGGGCGGGGCGAAGTTCGCCGCAGGTGTGAGTACGGTACATAGCATCCTCCAATGTGAGCAGACAAAAAATATCGCCCGAAAAGACGCTTCGGGCGACTGGTGAGACGTTTTTCAGGTTCAGGCAGGGAGCAATCCCCTGGCCGCCCGGCGCCAGCCGACCGTTGGGACGGAAAGAAAATCATCGGGATTGCGCTTATCCAATTTCTGGTTCATGGTGCGCCATTATAGCATGAGTTCGGGCTTAAGGCAGCGAGTAGCTGGTCAGCGTGGTTTGTGTTTGCCCGCCCAGGCCCTCGCCCTCCGACTTGACCATGCCCACGCCAGGGGCGTACCAGGCGCTGCTGGTAAACTCAAAATTTGACAGCGGCGTGGTGTTTTCGCCGTTCACCGTCAAAATCTCTATTTTGGTCAGGCACTCCAGGCGCAGCGCGTCAAATGTTCCGGCAGGCACGCTCACCGTTTCCACTTTGACCGCTGAACAGTTGACGGAAACATTGTTGCGGGTAAGAATTTTTTGGCCGCCCGCCTCCCGCTCACCTTCCAGCACCACCAATTGCGTCCAGGCCACGCCCGGCTTGAGCGCGGCGGGCAGGCTGATTCCGCTGGTGGCTTTGGTCACAAAGGCAAAACTCTCTCCGCCAGCCGCAACATTTGCCCCGCCGCTCAAATCGGTCAGATCGCCGCCCGCGCATTTCCACTCGCTGCTGCGCGTCGTCCCCGAACCGAAAACATCCTGCCCGGAAAACCCATCGGCGCGCAGGGCGCTGATGGAGTGGGTGTAGGTATCGTTGGTGATTCCGCTGATTTGATACGTCCAGGAGGCGCCAACAGCGATGGGCTGATACAGGTTGAAACAGGCCTCCTGCGCCGGGCTGACAGCGTCTTCCGTTCCCGCGGCATTCGGCTGGCTGGGGGCGCTGCTTGCGGCGGTGGGCGTCTTTGTCCTCGGCGGCCAATCCGCTGCTGGAGCGGGAGTCGGCTGCGGCAGGTTGCAAGCCAGCGCGGCCAGCCACAGGCTGAGAACAGGGAGCAAAATTTTACGGGGCATAGCCTCTCCTTGAAAAAAAAAGACCGCCGGGCGCGGCGGTTTTAAGTATATCATTTTGGATATTTTTCATCACAATTAAATGACCACCTTCATCGCCTTGAGCCGCAGGCTGAAGGTGCTGCCCTTGCCCGGCTCGCTCTGCACCGAAAGCCGCCCGTTGTGCTGTTTAATCACCTGGTTGGTGATGGAAAGCCCCAGCCCAATTCCGCTAAAAATCCCCTCGCTGGCATGTTCCAGGTGATAGAAGCGGTCAAAAATTTTGGAAATTTCATTGGAAGCAATACCGATGCCCTGGTCAATCACGTCCAGCACAACGTAATTTTCTTCTTCGCGCAGTTTCATCCAAACCTGCCCGCCGTTGGGGCTGAATTTGATGGCGTTATCCACCAGCGCAGTGATGGCGCGTTCCAGCGATTTTGGGTCGCCGGAGATGTGCGCCAGCGGTTCTGCCGCCTCCACGCGCAAAATGACCAGGTTGGCGGCGGCTTTGCTTTGGTACTGGTTGCTGATTTCGCGCGCCAGGCTGAGTAAATTAACCGGCTGGAATTTGGGCAAAATCAGGTCCATTTCCTGCAGGAAGAGAATATCATTGACCAGCGTCGTGATTTGCTGAACGTTGTGCGCCACTGTTTCCAGGGTGGTGTTCAGTTTTTCAGCGGGAATTAATCCTTTTTGCAGCAGTTGTAAAAATCCGCCCGCCGCCATCAGCGGGGTGCGCAGTTCGTGCGCCACGCTGGTCAGAAATTCACGGCGTGAAAGTTCTTGCTCGGCCAATTTTTGGTAGGCCTGGGCCAGTTCGGTGGCGCGCATTTTCAGGTCTTCCACGGCCATTTCATCGTTCTGGCGCAGACGGTTGGAAATTTCGCGCACCATCGCCATGGATACGCTGCTGGAATGCTGTAAAACGCGCTCGAAATTTTCCTTGTCAATTTCCATCACCGTCACCGGCGAGGCGGTGACGACAGACGCGGCGCGCGGCGCACTGTGGATGAGCGCCATTTCGCCGAAAAATGAGCCAGATTCGAGCGATTTGAGATGGCGTTCTTCCAGGTTGTTGATATTTTTGGAAACATCCACTTTGCCGTCCAGCAGAATGTAAAAGGTATCTTCCAGCGCGCCCTCCCGGCAGAGGGTCAGCCCACCGGGATAGTTTTTCACCCGGCCTCGCGTAATCATTTCATCAATGTCCAGTTGCGAGACACCAGGGAAGGCCTGGGTGAGAATATCTCTGGCAGAGGGAAGCGGCTTGCGGGGCAGGTTTAGGGATGGGTACATCGGTTTATCCATTTGCGCGATTGTACACGCAGTTTTCGCGCTGATTTCTGACAGCTGCGTGACATTTTGACTCTACTCGGTGGCTTTGCGAATCCAGTCGTAAACATTCTGGCCGAAATCGGCTTCCATTTTGCGCGGAACAATGAAGGTCATGCCGTGTTTGTTGCCGGGGTAGGAAAAAATTTTGTACTGGTCGCTTTGAGCCACGCTCCAACAGGTGGCGGGCGAGGGGCCATCGTTGTTGGCGTACATGCAGCGGATCTGTTTTCCGGCCTGGAGCAGGGCGCTGACGGTGACGCCGTATTCCGGCCCCAGGTAATTGCCGGGCGAAATGGAAAATGCTCCGGCGCAGAGTGTGCCGCAGCCGTCCACCACCGCATCGGCGCCGATGCTGGCGCCCAGCCCGAGGACTTTTTGCCCGTTAACGTAGGGCAGGCTGGCGGCGAACTGGTAGGCGGCGCGCGCATCGAGAATAAATTCGCTAAAATCCTGGGCCGGGTCACCGCCGCTTTCGCCGTGCCCACGAAAATCGAAGGTGAACACATTGTAGCTTAGACCGGTGGGCAGGGTGGGCAGCTTTCCACCCGCGCTGGGGGTGGCCGCTCCGGCGCCCTCCGGCGCGGGGAAGTTTTGCAGCCAGGC
The DNA here is from genome assembly GCA_036169755.1 of bacterium. GTDB lineage: Bacteria > Chloroflexota > Anaerolineae > Anaerolineales > Villigracilaceae > UBA8950. Next base: position 5,709 of record JAVHNW010000336.1, read on the forward strand.
AATCAGGCCGCTGTCTTCGGCATTCCACAAGGTCTGGTCGGCTTCGCTTTGGTGCATCAGCACAATTACAGGCTGGTTGATTTGCGCCGCCGGGTAATGGTAGCCGACCAGAATGCGTCCGTCCTCGGTTACGAAGGTGAAGCGCTGCTTCTCCTGGCTGAATGGGCGCGGGGTGATGGAGGGCGGCGGGGTGTTGGTTGGCTCCAGCGTAAAAGTGGGCCGCAGCGTGGGCGGCGTCGTCGGCGTGGCGCTGGGCGAGGGGAGCGCTGTCGCGCTCGGCGGCGGGGGCGGGGTGAGCGCTGTCAGCGGGGCGCAGCCCGTCAGCAGGAGAAAAATCAGCGCGGCGAGAACTTTTCGGCTGGACATCAAAGTTTGTAACCAATCATGCGTAAAAAGTCGTGCCGCCAGCTTTTTCCGGCTTCATCTTCCACGCCTTTGGGCGCGGAGCCATCTATGACGCCCAAAATGCCGCGCCCCTGTTCGCTGACAGCCACAATCACCTGGGTCGGGTTGGCGGTGGCGCAAAAAATGTGCGCCACTTCCGGCACGTTTTTCAGGCTGTTGAGGACGTTGACGGGGTAAAAACCTTCGCCCAGAAAAACGATGAAGGAATGCCCGGCGCCGATGGCGAGCGCGTTGTTTTGGGCCAGTTCTTGCAGGGCGGCGTCATTGCCGCTGACTCGCACCAGGCAGGCTCCGCTGGCCTCGCAAAAAGCCAGCCCAAATTGGATGCCGGGAACGGCATTGACCAGCGCTTCGTGGAGGTCTTCCACGCTTTTGATGAAATGGGACTGCCCCAGAATTACATTAATAGGTTCTGGTTTTTCAATTGGAATGAGTTGAAGTTCCATTTTTTCACCAAGTTCCAATCAGCAGGGTTGAGCCAAACAGAATTTCCACCACCAGGCTGATCCAGTTCGATTGGGTGGAGGATTTGTCCACAAAAATACTGACCAGCCGCACGATGGCGATTCCCAGATAGGCCAGGCCAAGCATGGCGAAGGTGTCGCCGCGATAGATGAGCGGCCCAAGCCCCAGCGCGATGAATAACCCGCCCAGCACGGCGCGAATTTCTGTCACGCCGCGCCCGCCTTCGGGTTTCAGCCCGGTAAAGCCGATGGTGGAGTGCGGCGCAAACAGGCTCCACATACCGGTGACCAGGGTCAGAAAACTGATGATGAGTTTGAAAATTTCGAGCAATGCTCTTGGGTCGTTCATGCTTTTTCCCTTTCGTAAAAAATTAATAAGGTGCTTCCATATTTGCGCTCATCCACTTTTTGCAGCTGGAGCAGCGGCAGTTCGTGGTATTCGCGTGGGTGAATTTGCACAATCACCTGGCCGTTTTCCAGCAGCCAGCCGGGTGTTTCATCCACCAGTTTGAGCGCTTCGGCCCACATTTCCTTGTACTGCGGCGGGGCAATGTAAATGAAATCGAAGGCGCGGCTGACGGCGCCGCGCAGCATGGCGAAAGCGTCAGCGCGCCGAATTTCGCTTTTGGCCGAAAAACCGCAAAGATTCACATTCTCGCGGATGATTTCCACCGGCAGGCGATTTAAATCGCTGAAGCGGATAAATTCTGCGCCGCGGCTGAGAGCTTCGATGCCGATGGCGCCGGTCCCGCCGAAAAGGTCCCACCAGGCCGAGCCGATCACTTCTCCGCCGAGAATGTTGAAGAGCGCCTCCTTCACCATGTCGGTCACCGGGCGGGTGGTGTCGCCAGGGACGGATTTCAGTTTGCGCCCTTTGGCCGAACCAGCAATCACGCGCAGAGTCATGCGAAATTCTCCACGCTCATGCGGGCGGCCAGCAGGTTGCCGTAAGGGGCGATGATGTCGGTGACGCAGCCGGTTCCCAGCAAAAAACGCCTGCCGCCGGTTTGCGCCAGCGCATCGGCGGCCTCGGCGCCGATTTGTTCCGGCGTTCCGAGAGCCAGGGTTTCGCGCCGCAGCCCGCCGCACACCACGCTTTTGACGCGGCTTTGCGCCTCGGCCAGGCTGGGGCTGGTATCGCGGTCGTGCCAGTTGAGAATGGCGGCGGGGTAATCAGCAACGGCGTTGAAGTAGATATTTTCGCCGTGCAGGTGAATCATGTTCAGCCACAGGGCGCGCGCCGATTCTAAAACTTGCAGGTCAAATGAGCGGCCAAATTCCTTAAATTCTTCGGCGGTCAGCAGGCTGGCCTGGGCGTGCTGAACAGCGTAAAAAATTCCGTCAATGCCCAGGGCGCGGGCGGCGCGCACAAAACGGCGCGTACTTTCCATAATTATTTCCAGCCCGCGCCAGACTACTTCCGGGTTTTGGCGCAAATGCGCCAGCAGACGCGCTCCCCCGGCCAGGTTTTTGGCTTGCGCCAGCGGCGAAAAAACCGTCTGCACCAGCGGAGTTTCGGGTGGTAATTCCCGCTTCAGCAGCGCCAAACAGCTCAGTTGGGCGGCCAGCTGCGGGGATTCCGCATCCAGCAGGGGCAGACGCAGCCAATCCTGCGGTTCTTCAATCACTCTCTGCGTGTAGCGGCGAGTGCCTTCGGTGTGGCCTTCCCAAACATCCTCCGCGCCCCAATCTTTGAGGCAGAAAGACGAGGCTGGGCTGACTTTGACAAAATCCCAGTCGAAGGTTTTTTGCCAGTGCAGGGTGGCGGCGGCCAGCGTTTCGGGGCTTTGGTCATCGCCGGGGAAGTGCCGCCACAGGGCAACCGGCGGACGGTCGGGCTGCTGCCCGGCCAGGGTTTGTTCCAGGCGTTGTCGGTGGGTGAGAGTCATAAACCTATTATAATGCCGCCATGAATTTTCTCTCCCCATCCTTCTTTTTTTTATTTTTGCCCTCATTTTTGCTCTTGTTTGCGCTTGCCCAGCCG
>JAVHNW010000337.1:0-8501 GCA_036169755.1 bacterium
TCAACGGCTGCGCCGCTGGCAAGCGCCTGCTCGGCCTGGCCGCGGCCCGCCTCCAGCGATGCGGCGCGTTTGCCAAGCCTCAGCATGTGGCTGACCAAAATCAGACAATGCTCACGGAAATCCTGGGGGCCGCCGCCCTGCAAAGTTTCAATTGCCTCTTTGACTTCGAGCGCGTTACCGACTGCCGCTCCCAGTGGCTGATTCATGTCACCAAGCAGAGTGACGACCTGCCGCCCGGCAAGTTGGCCGATGGCGCGCATGGTATCCGCCAATTGCCGCGCCATGGCGACTGTTTGCATAAACGCGCCGTTGCCAGTTTTTACGTCCAAGACGATGGCGTTGGCTCCGGCGGCGAGTTTTTTGCTCATGATGGAGGAAGCAATCAGCGGGATGGAATCAACGGTGCCGGTTACATCGCGCAGGGCGTACATTTTTCCATCGGCGGGCGCCAGGTCGAGCGATTGGCCGGTGAGTACCACTCCAATTTTCGCCAGTTGTTGTTTAAATTCGCTGGTGGAAAGATTGACGCGGTAGCCGGGAATTGATTCCAGTTTATCGAGCGTTCCGCCGCTGAATCCCAGCCCGCGCCCAGACATTTTTCCGCAGGGCAGGCCGCAGGCGGCGGCGATGGGCAAAACGGCCAGGCTGGTTTTGTCGCCCACGCCGCCGGAGGAATGTTTGTCCACGGCGATATCCACCACGTCAGACAAATCGAGCATGGCGCCGGAATGCGCCATCGCCAGGGTCAAATCGGTGGTTTCGCGGGCGCTCATACCGTTGAGCAAAATGGCCATAGCAAAAGCGGAAGCCTGGTAATCGGGAATTTCTCCGTTGGTGAAGCCTTGAATGAACTGCTCAATTTCGGCTTGTGTTAATTCCCCGTGGTCCCGTTTTTTGATGATGATATCTACGGCGCGCATGAAATGCTCCTGAACGATGATTTGAGAACGCGAAGCGTTTCTATTTTAGCGTAGAAAACTTGCCGCCGCCGATGTTTTTTGATTCTTTCCCAATCTCAAGGATGGCTTTGGGTTTGGAGTTGAGCCGACATTTAAAGAAAAGGACGCCGGTTTTGACCGGCGTCCTTTTTGGGCGGGATTTATTCTTTGATGTAAAAGGCCATGCGTTGTAAGCCCACGGTTGGGTCAATGTACTGTACGCGCACGTCTTTGGGCGTCACCAGATTAACCGGGGCATAATTGAGAATGCCCTTGATACCGGCTTCTACCAATTTATCGGCTACTTGTTGGGCAATCGAAGCGGGGACGCAAAGCATAGCCAGTTTGACGCGGCTTCCGGCTAGTTTTTCCACCAGCAATTTTTCATCCTGAATGGTCAGGTCACAAATTTTGGCATCTTCGCAGACGGGGCGGCCAATTTTGGTTGGGTCGTTATCGAAACACATCACCACATGAAAGCCGCGCACGGAAAAGCCTTGATAACGCGCGATGGCGTGGCCGAGTTCGCCCATACCCACGATGACCACATCCCAGGGATGGTCAACGCGCAAAATACGGCGCAGGTGCTCAATCAAAAATGGAATATGGTAGCCGGTGCCTTGCTTGCCAAATTCACCAAATTGGGAGAGGTCTTTGCGAATTTGCGCGGCAGAAATGCCAACTTTTTCGCCAAGTTCCTGAGATGACGTGGTGATGGTGCCATGTTCGTACATGCGCTCCAGCGCGCGCAAATAAACTGGCAAACGGCTGATGATGATATCGGGGACATTTTCTATATTCATATACACGCTCTCCCTGGGTAAGTGGCGATACTCTACCATAAAAACTTTTTTTGTGCAATTAAACACAACTGGCGTCAGCGTTGAATTTGGTTGAGCGGGGTGACGATGCCCCAGGCTTCCACGCTTTGGCCGTTGCGATTTAAAAACCCATCATACTCATTGCTGCCGCCGCTGACCTGCCAGCCTTCCAGCGCAAAAATCAGGCCGGGTTCGGTGGCCGAAATCCACATGCCGTTGTAGCGCCGCGCCAGGTGCAAGTGGTCGGCATCGGCAACGCCGCCTTCACAGGATGGGTGGCCGATGCGTTCTCCGGCGCGGACAAAGGTGCCGGGCTGCACCCGGTCGAGGCTTGCCATGTGCATGTAGAGGATGCTCCAGCCGGTTTGTTCCAACCCATCGTTGTCCAAATCCTGTACGACGCGGCCATTTTTGGCGCTGACGATGGTGCCATCGGCGACGGCGGTGGTCCAGGCCTCGCTGGGGGCGCAGCCGATGGGGTCGCCGGGCGGGGCAAAATCGAGCGCGGCCCAGGCCGAGCCGCTGTCCCAGCCGCCGTGCGGGCCGCCGGTGAAGGCCCAGATTTCTCCTTTGGCGAAGGGCAGAATCAGATTGGGAGGCGTCAGCCCGGCGGGTAAAATCGGTTCGATGGCGAAGTCAAACGGGTAGCCAAAGAGCGCGCTGTAGGTGGCGTACAGGCCATCGGGCCCGGTATCCAACTGCCAGGTGGCGGGGTCATCGAGCGCGGCAAATAAATTTTGCACGCCCGCGGTGCCGGGGTTGATTCCTGGTTGAGGCGTCAGCACGGTTCCATCAGCCAGCTGCCAGCGGGAGATTTTTTCTTCGCGCCAGCGGTAGAATCCTTCGTTCAGCCGGTCGGCTGTCCAGGCGAGTTGGCGATACAGCCCAACGCGATAATCATCCACATAACCGATGGGGGTGTAGAGCGTGGAGGGGGCGGGGTTGGGGTTGCTGAGCCATTGACTGCGATATTCCAGCACCGCCAGCAGCAGGCGCGGGTTGATGGAGTATTCCTCGGCCACGCGCCGCACGATTTGTGCGCCGGTCAGTGTTTCGCCGTCCACGTCTTGGGTGTAGTAGGAAAGGTAGCCGCCCTTTTGTTGGATAAAGTTGTCACTATCGAGCAGAGTGGCGAGCGGGCCGTTGACCAACTCGGAATCGGGGATGATTTTAAAGTAAGCGGCGATGAGGCTGCCGGGCTGGGCGGCGGGGGCCTCGCCGGACGCGAGCGGGATGATGAGTGTGTCGCCGGGGTAAATGACGGCGGCGTTGGGGTCGAGGTTGTTGGCGGCGGCCAATTCTTCGAGGCTGATATTGTAGGAATCAGCGATGGCGCCGAGGTAGTCGCCGTCTTGGACGGTGTAGGTGGTTGGCGCGGCGGGGGTGGCTGCCGGGGGCAGGCCGGGCAAAATCCCAGGCGCCGGGTTGGGCGTTGGCGTCAGAATGGGGCTGCCTGGCGCGCGGGTGGGCGGCAGGTAGCTTTGAACGGGTGAAACTGCGGGCAGGGCCAGTGGCAGCGGGGAGACGGGAGTCCAGGCGGCGCTGTTGCCCGCCGAGCGGGTGCAGGCCGTCATCAGCAGGCTGGCGATGAGCGGGAGAGTGAATTTCAGACGCATGGGCGCATTATAAACCCGCCGCCGCGCCTTGGAATTGGGCCTGGGCCTGGCGCGTTCCACCCCGCCAGGCAGCGTTTACAAATTTTGGACGAGGCACAGGAAAAAACGTACCATCAGTGTTCCAGCCGAAAAGAATCCCACACGGCCAGGGCAGGTTTGGGGGTTTGGCCGTCTTTTTCCATCAAGCCGGTGCTGACGAAAAATCCCAGGGTATTGATGTCGTTTTCGCCAGCACCTTGCTGACGAAAAGCCCGATTATACGAATTTTGGTCCAGGTCGCTCAACAGCAGGTAGACCCAAAATGTTAGGCGCGGCTGCAATTGGGTATGAATGGCATTGAGATATGCCACCTGGTCTTGGGGTGTTCCCGGCAGCGATTGGGTGGGGCGGGAAACAAAGCCACCCTCGGCCACTGCCAGGGGTTTGGTGGTGCGCGCTAGCAGCGGGGTGTAATAATCGGGGGGAATGTCGGCCCCGTCCCGGTAGACGATGAACGGGTAGGAGGAAATCACCCATAGGTCGAGCAACGGCTCGAAGGTTTCCACCTGTTCCCAGCGAATTTGTCCTGGCGGTAGGCCGTCTTGCCCTCCGACCAGGCCGCGCAATTGTTCCCACTGAAAGCTGACAAAAACCTGAGTTTGGGGCGACTCGGCTTTGATGGCGGCGTAGGTCTCGCGGTACAGGCTCAGGTAGTGGACAAAATCGGCGGGGAAAGCCTCGGCGTAGGTGTTGACTTCAGACCCCAGCCCCAGGTAGAGCGGGTGAAATTCGCGCAGCAGGCGCAAAGTGTAGTTTTTGAAGGCGGAGCGCACGTTGGGGTCGGCAAAAGAAGCCTGCCAGCCTTGCGGCAGACCGCTGAACTCGCGCCGGTTCAGGCCATTGAGTGGATCAACCACAAAAATCTGCTCCAGGTTGTTGGCCTGTGCCAGCAAATGCCCGTTCTTCAGGTCTTCCATTTTTTGCGAAGAGGCTTGCGGGCTTTCCGCAAAATCCTGCCAGGGAATGGGTTCCTGCACCAGCACAAAATCGGCATGGGCGCTCATGGCGCGGTAATGAGCAAACAGGCTTTCCAGTGAAACTTGGGGTGGGGTGGGGAAGAAGCCATAGGCGGTTTGTCCGCTGCCCAGCAGTGGAGGCTTTGGGGTCAGGGTGGGGTTTGGAAAAGGCCCAGCGCTCTGCCCGCAGGCCAGCGCCAGCGTAAGAAGTAAAACCAAAGGTGGCAAGAGGCGTTTTTTCATGGCAGTTTCAGCAGGCGCAGGGCCAGGTCATCCGCCAGGGACAGCGTTTCAGCCGGGACGGCAAAAGCGGGCGGCCTCGTCAGGTAGCGGCGCATGGCTGCTTCTCCGGCCAGCAGCATCTGATGGCGCTGGCTGGGGGTCAGGTCAAATTCTGTCAGCCCCACGCCCCCGGCGGGCAGAGCGGCGACCAGCTGAGAAAAAGCCGCCAGGATGGCGTTGTCATGCCCGCCGAGGGCCGTCCAGAGCATGTTTTCCCAACGCTGCCAGGGAGCAGGCGCCGCCGGGGAGGAGGAAAGGCCGGGGATGGGCGTATCATCATCCAGCAGCAGGCCCAAAATTTCGTCACTTTGTTTTTCTCCCATCACAGCGGTGACGGTTGGCAGGTCGGAGACAAATAATTCCAGTGGAAAATTGGAGAGCAGGCCGCCGTCCACAATCGTATGCCCGCTGAGGGGCTGACCGCGATACGGGCCCCATTCCGCCTGCCAGATGACTTCCTGCCAGACGAGGGGCACGCTCATGGACATTCTCACCGCCCAGACAACCGGTAAAAGCGGCGCGGTGCGGGCGTTGAGAATGAGCATTTGGCGGGCGCTTGTATCGGCGGCCACCACCGTCAGGTCGCTGCCGGTGGCGGCGCGGAACTGCTCCAGGGTGAACCCGCCCCAGGCGCGGGGCTGGCCGTTGGCCTGACCGCTGTTCAGTTTGCGGCGCAGCCAATCCAAAAAGACATCGCCCGCGTACAGGCCGCCGCATTCCAGCACTGAAAGCAGGGAACGCCCCAGCCCGCCGCTGTTGAGAGCCGCCAGCAGAGCCTGGTCGGCCAGGCTTTCCACCACGTTGGGAACCAGCGGATTGTCGTAACGCTCCAGCAGCGCCAGCGTTACTCCTTGCTCCAGCGTTGCGGCGGGCAGGGGCGGCGGCGCGGCCAAAAAGGTACAAAAAACTGATTTGCCATTGATTTGTTCATCCAGCGCGGCCTGCATTTCGGCGGGGCTATAGTTGGCGGCCAACAGAGCCGCCGTAATGGCCCCGGCAGAGGTGCCGAGCAGGCGTCCGGGCGTGTGTCCCTGCCGGAAAAATTCCTGCAAAGCGCCCACAAAGACCATTCCTTTGGCGCCGCCGCCTTCAAAAACCAGGTCATATTTCATCATGTTCTCCTTGGCTGTTGTTCATAAATCCAGGGCCTGCGGCTTGTCCTCCCAGTTTTTGGGCCGGGAAGGCTGCGCCGCAAGACTGGAATATGCGAGAAGAGCGAATGAATTTATGATAGGCTTTTTGACAGGGCAAAGCAAGTCTTCGGGTGATGCGGGTTCACCCTCTCAAATCGTATCAAATTCACCTGTTGGGGGTTTTCACGAGCGCATAATTCTGATAAAAAAGATATAAATAACGAATATAATTTGCCGGTTGCCTAATTTTCGGGCGCAAGCCCGTTTCAGTGGAGAGCGTATGGATAAAGACAAAGCATTGCAAATGTACTATGAAATGGTTCTCATCCGCCGCATGGAAGAACGCGGCGCAGAACTGTACCAGGCCGGGAAAATTGGCGGGTTCATGCACCTGTACATCGGGCAGGAAGCCGTCAGCACCGGGCTGATTGCGGCCCGCGAGCCGCGCGACCGGGTCATCACCGCCTACCGCGACCACGGCGTGGCGCTCAACTGCGGCATTTCGGCCAACGAAGTCATGGCAGAACTGCTGGGCAAAGCCACCGGAATTTCCAAGGGCAAGGGCGGTTCGATGCACATGGCCGATACCCGCAAAAATATGTGGGGCGGCCACGCCATTGTCGGCGGGCACTTGCCGATTGCCTCGGGCCTGGCGCTGGGCGACCAGTACGCCGGAAACGACAACGTGACGATTTGCATGTTTGGCGATGGCGCCACCAATATTGGCTATTTTCATGAGGCGCTCAACCTGGCGAAAACCTGGGGACTGCGCGTGCTTTGGGTTTGTGAAAACAATCAATACGGCATGGGAACCGCCGTCAACCGCGCCTCGGCGGTGGATGAAATCCGTCAAAAGGCCGAAGGCTATGGCATGAAAAACAGCGCCGTGGACGGCATGGATGTGCTGAAAGTTTATGCCGCCGCGCGGGAAGCGCTCCAATTTGTGCGCGAAAATGCTCAGCCCTACCTGCTGGAAATCAACACCTACCGCTTTCGCGGCCATTCGATGGGTGACCCGGAGCGTTACCGCGCCCAGGAAGAAGTCAAACACTGGCAGGAAAGCGACCCCATTGGGGTTTTTCGCGCCCAATTGCTGAAGGATGCCGCCGCCACCGAAACGGAATTGGATGCCCTGGAGGCCAAAGCCCAGGCCGAGACCGACCAGGCGGTCGAATTCGCCGAAGCCAGCCCCGAACCGCGCCTGGAAGAATTGTTTGCGGATGTTTATGTGGAGTAGGCCGACCAGCGTTAAGGAAACAGGCAGATTAATCAGATGAGGAAGCTATGACACGAATCACGATGCGCGAGGCAATCTCGCAGGCTTTGATGGAAGAAATGGACCGCGACCCCGCCGTTTTTATTCTCGGCGAAGAGGTCGGCGTGTGGGGCGGCACCTATGCCGTCACCAAAGGTTTTTATGATAAATATGGCGCGGCGCGGGTCAAAGACACTCCGATTGCCGAAAACGCCATCATCGGCGCAGCGATTGGCGCGGCGATGACCGGTCAGCGCCCGGTGGCCGAGTTGATGACCATCAACTTCGCCTTTTCCGCAATGGATTACATCGTCAACCAGGCGCCCAAATTGCATTACATGTTCGGCGGGCAGTTCAAAGTTCCGCTGGTGATGCGCGCTGTCGGCGGCGGAGGCCGCCAGTTGGGCGCAACCCACTCGCAGACGCCGGACGCCATCTTTGCCCACTTTCCGGGCCTGATTGTCGTCAGCCCCGGCACTCCGGCTGACGCCAAGGGCCTGCTCAAAAGCGCCATCCGCTCCGACAATCCGGTGCTTTTCATCGAACACGCCACCATGTACCAGACGCGCGGCGAAGTGCCGGAGGGCGAACACCTCGTCCCGCTGGGAAAATCCACCGTTCAGCGCCCCGGCAAAGACCTGACGATTGTCACCTACTGCAAAGGGCTGGAACTTTCGCTGAAGGCTGCCGATGAACTTGCCAAAGAGGGGATTGAGGCCGAAATTGTTGACCTGCGCACCCTGCGTCCGCTGGACATGCAACCCGTGCTGGACTCTTTCAAGAAAACCAATCGCGCAATCGTGGTGGAGGAAGGCTGGAAATCCTACGGCGTGGGCGCCGAAGTCGTCAGCCGCCTGTATGAAGAAGCCTTCGATTATGCCGATGCGCCCATTTTGCGCGTGGCGCAGAAGGAAGTTCCGCTGCCCTACAACCGCGCGCTGGAACAGGCCGCTTTGCCGCAGGTGACTGACATCCTGGCGGCGGCGCGCGAGGTGATGAAATAATGGCTGAAATCGTTAATATGCCCAAATTGGGCTTCGACATGGCCGAGGGAACCCTCGTCCGCTGGGTGAAAAACGTGGGCGAGGCGGTCAATAAAGGGGAAGTGTTGGCCGAAATTGAAACCGACAAAGCCACCGTGGAAGTCGAATCAGGCTTCAGCGGGGTGGTGCTGCAGCAGTTGGTGGAAGCCGGCACAAGTGTTCCCGTCAATACGCCGATTGCGGTGGTCGGCGCGGCGGGAGAAGTGGTCAGTGACCAGTCACCAGACATCAGTGGACAAGCGAAAGCCGAAGGTCGCATGGCGGACGCTGCGCCTCAGACTCCGCCCGCAGCGGCTTCTGTTTCTCAGCCTGTTTCCTCCCCCGCAGCGGGGACAGCCAAGGCTTCTCCGCTGGCAAAGAAAATTGCCCGCGAGCAGAATGTCAATCTCGGCGCGGTGACGGGAAGCGGCCCCGGCGG
>JAVHNW010000338.1:0-1645 GCA_036169755.1 bacterium
CTGCTGCTTTGCGTCCACCAGCGGAAAAAATAAATATTCAATCGGTTTTCAACATGGGAGTTTCCATTAAACACTTTTTCACTTTGTTTTTTGCCGCCTCGCTTTTTTTGCCGGCCTGCGCCCCGCAGGCCTCGCCCACCCCGCCCGCCGAACCGGCCACGCTGATCGTGATGACGCACGATTCCTTCGCCGTCAGCGAGGAAGTTGTTCAGGCTTTTGAGCAGGCCAACCAGGTCAAGGTCAGTTTCATCAAATCTGGTGATGCGGGTGCAGCCCTCAACAAGGCCATTCTCACCAAAGACGCGCCGTTGGCGGATGTCTTTTTCGGCGTGGATAACACTTTTCTTTCCCGCGCGCTGGAGGCCGATATTTTTGAGCCATACAACGCCCCGGCCCTGGCGCAAATCCCCGCCCAATTCCAACTCGACCCGCAAAACCGCGCCCTGCCCGCCGATTTTGGCGATGTCTGCATTAACTATGACAGAGCCTGGTTCGCCGATAAGGCGCTGACCCCGCCTGCCTCGCTCGACGATTTGATTCGCCCCGAATACAAAAACTTGCTGGTTGTGGAAAACCCGGCCACCTCCTCGCCCGGCCTGGCCTTTTTACTGGCAACCATTGCCAAATATGGCGAGACCGGCTACCTCGACTACTGGCAGGCCCTGCGCGCCAATGGCGTGACGGTGGTGGACGGCTGGGACACGGCCTACTACACCAATTTTTCCGCCTCCTCTGGCAAAGGCCCGCAGCCGATGGTCGTTTCCTACGCCTCCAGCCCCGCCGCCGAAGTGATTTTTGCCTCCGAGCCGCTGACCGACTCGCCGACCGCCTCCCTGCTGGATGGCTGCTTCCGCCAGATTGAATTTGTCGGCATTCTGAAAGGCACGCCCAACCGCGCCCTGGCCGAAAAATTCATCAACTTTGTCTTGGACCTTCCTTTTCAACAGGATATGCCCGGCCAAATGTTCGTCTACCCCGTCAACCCCGCCGCGCCGCTGCCCGAAGCCTTCGTCAAATACGCGCAAATTGCCCCGGCGCCGTTCACCCTGCCCGCCGAAACCATCGCCGCCCAGCGTGACGCCTGGATTGAAGCCTTCACTCAGACCGTTTTGCGCTAACCTGATCTGATGCGAAAGCGGTTCCTATTTTTGCTGCCCGCGTTGGTCTTCCTGGCAGCCTTCTTTTTCCTTCCGCTTGGGCGCATCCTCGCCCACAGCGCCGATTTCGCCTCCATCAGCGCCGACCAACTGCGCCGCGCCGCCTCCGTCACTGCTTTCACGTTTTACCAGGCCAGCCTCTCCACCCTGTTGACGGTGGCGCTCGGCCTGCCGCTGGCTGTCTTTTTTGCGCGCTGGCGCTTTCCCGGCAGCGGCGCCCTGCGTGCGCTGACCGCCATCCCCTTCATCCTGCCGACTGTGGTTGTCGCTGCTGGTTTCAGCGCCCTGCTGGGGCCGCGCGGCTGGCTCAACCTGCTGGCGATGAGCGCCTTTGGCCTTTCCTCGCCGCCGATTCATTTTCTCGGCAGCCTCACCGCCATTCTCACCGCCCACGTTTTTTACAACGCCACCATCGTCATCCGCCTGGTGAGCGGCGCACTCGAAACACTCGACCCACGTCTGACTCAGGCCGCGGGGGGGGGGGGGGG
>JAVHNW010000339.1:0-8458 GCA_036169755.1 bacterium
AAAAAGCGCGCGCCGCGGCGGTACGTGGCGTCGGTGTAGGGGGTAAAGCCGCCGTAACTGCGTACAGTGCCGTCAATAAAGCCCTGTGGCGCGTAAAAATCTACGCGGTACGACCACCACCAGTCCAGCGCGGCGGGATAATTTTTCTCGTAAAAAAGGCGCTCGCAGTAGGTGGACAGGCTTTCATCCAGCCAGGGTTCGGCAGCCTGGTCGTTTGCCACGCGCCCAAACCACCACTGATGGCAGGTTTCGTGCGCCGCCACCAGCACCAGGTAATTGCGTTCCGTGCCATCGTACAGGTTGTAAAAGGCATTGCTCAGGTAAAACAGGCCGTCAAATTCCATGCCATCATTGAAATCGCCCTGTACCACGGCCAGGGTGGGGTGCGGGTACGCGCCGAAAAGCGCCGTGTACGTTTCCACAGCCTTCACAGTCGCTTCCAGCGCGGCGTGGGCGGATTCCTCGTTGCCGGGGTAAAAATAGGAGGAAATCAGGGTTTTCCCGCTTTGAGCGGATTCCACCTGCAGGGTTTTGCCCATCGAAAGGGCGAAACTGCGTCCGCGCTTCAGCCGGTAGTGGTTTCCCGCTTCGATGGGCTGGCCGTCCCCGCTGGCGGCGATGACGCTTGGCGCGGCGGCGGGGTCGCTGAAGCGCAGGGTTACGTCAAAATTTGCCAGTGGGTAGACCAGGTTTTCGCCGTAAAACCAAGGGTCGTGCAGCAGCCAGCCCTGGCCGGGAAGGTATGGAACCAGCATCGGATACCAGTCGGTTAAATTTACCTGGCGCTCGCTGACGCCGAAAATTTGCGGGCGCACCAGATTCGGGTCACCCTGCTGCATTTCGGGCAGGGATAGGCTGTATTCCAGCCCCAGCGCCAGCGATTGACCATTTTCCAGCGGCGCGGGCAGGCTGATGGTGAGTTTTGGCCCATCGAGTTCGTAACTGGTCAGCGGCGTTCCGTCCACGCTGACGGAATTCAGGCTGAAGGCGTTTGGCAGTTCGTTGGGGCGGATGACCAGCACCAGGCTGTTTACCGCTTCGGCGCTGTGGGTGTAGAGGATTTCCTGGCTCACGCTCAATGTTTTGGCGTCATAATCCATCAGCGCGTCCAGCGTATACGATGAGAGAATCGCTGCCGGGCCGCTTTCGGCGGGCAGCGTGGGCGCAGCCGTTGGGCGCAGCGTTGCGCTGGGGGGCGCGCTGATGGTGCTGGGCGGCAGCGTCAGAGTGACAGAATCAGGCGTCAGCGGGTGAGGCGCTTCGGTCGGCAGCTGCGGCGCTGCGGTTGGCGTCAGTGTAATCAGGCCGGGGATGGAAGCGCAGGAACTGAGCAGGAAAGAAAAAAGCAGAAAGAAGAGAAAAAATGGGCGCAGTAGTTTTGGCATGATGCCCTCCAGTTAGCGGTAGCCGAAGAAAGCCTGAATTAAATCATCGGCCTGTGACGTGTGGTCGGCCAGCACGGCGAAAAAGGTATCCGCGGTGGCGAGGTGGCCGCGGTGACGGTCAACGTAATCGCGCAAAAAGGCCAAAAAGGCCTCGTCTCCCATGCGCTCGCGCAGCGCGTCCAGGAAGAGCGCCCCGCGCAGGTAAACTGCGTTCACATAGGCGCGAAAACTGGCCGTGTTGTAGAGGCGCGTATCCACAAATCCGCTGGGGGCGTAGGCGTAAATGCGGGCGTTGTACCACCAGCGCAGCAGGCCGGGCTGATTGGTTTCGTAGTAGAGCCGCTCCGAATAGGTCGCCAGGGCCTCATCCAGCCAGGGTTCGAGCGCCTGGTCGTTGGAAATGACGCCGAAAAACCATTGATGCGCGGTTTCATGCACGCCAATCAGCGCCAGATTGTTGGCGGCGCTGCCATCGTAGCCAGCATAGAAATTTTTTGCCAGAAAATACAAACCATCCGATTCGAGGCCGTCATTCAGGTCGGTTTCGACCACGCTCAGGCTGGTGTGCGGATAGGGGCCGTAGAAACCGGCGTAAGTTTGCGCGGCGTTTTGCGTGTACAGCAGCGCAGCCTGCCCGGCGGCGGCATTTTCGGCGAAGAAGTAACTCAAAAAAGTGATTCCATCTGCGCTGGAACTTGCCACTTGAAAATCGGGGCTGGCCGAAAGGCTGAAGGTGCGCGCTTCGGGCAGAAAATAGCGCAGGGAAGGCGAGCTTTCCTGTGGCAGAGCCGAGGCGGCGACAATGGGAGTCACATCGCCAAAGGTCAGCAGTATGGCAAAATCGGCCAGGGGGTAGGCCAGGTTTTCGCCGTAGACCCAGGGTTCGCGCATCAGCCAGCCGCTTTCCGGCAGGTAGGGCGGCACAAAGGGGAACCAGTCCACCAGGTTGCTTTGACGGCCAGTCCAACCGAAATTTTCAAATTTTCCGGCGCTGTAGGGCAGGAAAAGGTCGAAATCGAGGCGAATTTTGAGGCTTTGTCCGTTTTCGAGTGGATTTTCCAGCGGCAGGAGCAGAGTCTGCCCGTTGAGGCGGTAGCCGCTGACGGGAAGATCGTTGAGGCTGAGTTGATTCAGCTGGAAGACTCCGCTCCACAGGTTGGGGTTGACCAGCAGCGGGAGTTCCGTCAGCGTCTGGCCGGTTTGGTTGGGGTAGCTGATTTCTTCGGCCACCGTCAGGCTGTGGGCCGCGTAATCCCAGCGCACGTTCAAATTATAAAAAGTGCGCGGCAGAGCGGCGGGAGTGGGCGGAATGGGTGTGGCGCTGGCCGGAGGCGGAGTGGGGCTGAACGTTGCAGTCGGCGGCGGAAAGGTTGGGATTGGCGTGGACGTAAACAGCGGCGGCTGAAAAGGCGTTGGGCTGGCGGCGCTGTTCGCGGTGACCAAAATATATGGCTGCGAAAGATTCGGCGCGGCGGGCGCTCCCGTCAGCGTCTGACAGGCGGCGAGCAGGAAAAGCAAAATAGCGAAGCAGCGGCGCGGCAAAGTCACCAGTCTTTCGGGGCGGCGGATAATTTCAAGAATGCGGGCGATTCTACCATTCGTTACGCGGGGTTCAAAACTTTCTCACGGCGTATAATAGCCGCGCAAAAGACGTTCATCCCAAAGGAGAATTGCCCATGTCATCCCCTCGCGTTGTCCGCGCGCCGCGCGGCACTCAATTGACCTGTAAAAACTGGCTGAGCGAAGCCGCCTACCGCATGATTCAAAACAACCTCGACCCCGAAGTGGCCGAAAAACCCGAAGCGCTGGTCGTCTACGGCGGGCGCGGACAGGCTGCCCGCAGTTGGGAAGCCTTTGACGCAATTCTGGAATCACTCAAAAATCTGGAAGAAGATGAAACTCTGCTGGTGCAATCTGGCAAACCGGTGGCGGTTTTTAAAACGCACACAGACGCGCCGCGCGTGCTGATTGCCAATTCCAACCTCGTTCCGCATTGGGCCACCTGGGAACATTTTGACGAACTGGCGAAAAAAGGCCTCATCATGTACGGCCAAATGACTGCCGGTTCGTGGATTTACATCGGCACCCAGGGCATTTTGCAGGGCACCTATGAAACCTTCGGCGCGCTGGCAAAACTGCGCGGCTGGGAATCGCTGAAAGGGAAATTTGTGCTCACCGCCGGGCTGGGCGGCATGGGCGGGGCGCAGCCGCTCTCCATCACCATGAACGAAGGCGTTGGCCTGATTGTGGAAGTGGACAAAGATCGCGCCGAGCGCCGCCGCGCCATCGGCTATGTGGACGTGGTGGTGGACACCCTCGAAGAGGCGATGACCCTGGTCGAAGAGCAAAAAGCCGCCGGACGCCCGCTCTCGATTGGGCTGGTCGGCAACGCCGCCGATGTCTACAGCGAACTGGTCGCTCGCGGCGTCACCCCGGATGTCGTCACCGATCAGACCTCGGCGCACGAGGCGCTTTACTACGTCCCCTCTGGTCTGACGGTGGAAGCCGCCAATCAATTGCGCGTTTCGGACCCCGCCGCGTACAAAAAAATGGCGCTGGCCTCCATGGCAAAACAGGTTCAGGCCATGCTGGCTTTTCAGCGCGCGGGCGCCGAAGTTTTCGACTACGGCAACAACATCCGCCAGCAGGCCTTCAATTACGGCGTGACAGACGCCTTTGATTTCCCCGGCTTCGTCCCGGCCTACATCCGCCCGCTGTTTTGTGAGGGCAAAGGCCCCTTCCGCTGGGTGGCGCTTTCTGGCGACCCGCAGGATATTTACACCACCGACCAGGCCATCATGGAACTCTTCCCCGAAGATGAACACCTGCGCCGCTGGCTGAAGATGGCCCGCGAAAAAGTACCCTTTCAGGGCCTCCCGGCGCGGATTTGCTGGCTGGGCTACGGCGAGCGCGTCCGGGCTGGTCTGAAATTTAACGAAATGGTCGCCAGCGGCCAACTCAAAGCGCCGATTGTGATTGGCCGCGACCACCTCGACAGCGGCTCAGTCGCCAGCCCCAACCGCGAAACCGAAGCCATGCGGGACGGCTCTGACGCCATCAGCGACTGGCCGATTCTCAACGCGCTGATCAACGCTGTCGGCGGGGCAACCTGGGTCTCCTTCCATCACGGCGGTGGGGTTGGCATCGGCTACTCGCAGCACGCCGGGCAGGTGACGGTGGCCGATGGCACGCCCGAAGCCGCCCGCCGCCTGGAGCGAGTGCTGACCACCGACCCCGGCATGGGCGTTGTCCGCCACGCCGATGCCGGGTACGAAATTGCCATTGCCGCCGCCAAAAAACACGGCATCAAAATGCCCATGTTAAAGTAGCGTCGGCTTCAGCCGGCGAGAGAGACTTCCGAAGTCTCCCAAAAGGAAAATCACTTGAGAAACCTCGAAAAAGCCGCCCTGCGCGGCGAACCCTCCTACGTCTGGCGCGCCGGTCAGCAGCGCCGCCTGAATCTGATTCTCCGCGCCGCCGGAGAGCGCATTCGCGGCAGCATTCTCGAAAATGGCTGCGGCGTGGGCATGTACGTTGAACACCTGGCTCCGCTGGGCGGGAAAATCTTCGGGCTGGAATATGACCAGGAGCGCGCCGCCGAGGCCGGGGCGCGCTCCCCCAACATCCTCAACGCGGAGGGCGAAAACCTGCCCTTTGGCGACTCGTCCTTCGATTTGATTCTCAGCCACGAAGTGTTGGAGCATGTCGCCGATGACAGCGCCGCTGCGCGTGAAATGGCGCGCGCGCTGAAACCTGGCGGGCGGGCGGTCATTTTCGTGCCCAACCGCGGCTACCCCTTTGAAACGCACGGCATCTACTGGCGCGGAAAATATTTTTTTGGCAACAAAGCCCTGATCAACTACCTGCCCCGCCGCTGGCGCGACCGGCTCGCTCCACACGTCCGCGTCTATTCTGCGGGTGATTTGCAAAAACTATTTGCCGGACTGCCGCTGAAAGTGATCGAGCGCCGCGTCATTTTTGGCGCCTACGATAATTTGATTGCCCGCTTTGGCCCGGCGGGAAAACTGCTGCGCGCCGCCCTGCAAACGCTGGAATCCACACCGCTCCAATTTTTTGGCCTGTCGCATTTTTGGGTGCTGGAGAAAAATTAGACATTCAGCCCAAGTTGTCATACAATTGAATTCCCATGAAAATTCTCGCCGTCAGCGACCAGATTATCGAGCGGCTCTTTACGCCATCCGTGCGCGAAGCCTACCCGGACCTGCGCCTGCTGGTTGGCTGCGGCGACCTGCCCTACGAATACCTGGAATTTCTGGTTTCCATTTACAACGTCCCGCTGATTTACGTCCCCGGCAACCACGATCCGGCCTACGACATCCACGATTTGCGCTCTCAGGCGCAGGGCTGTGACAATCTCGATGGCCGCATCACCAGCGTGCGCGGCCTGCGAGTCGCCGGGCTGGGCGGCAGCGTCTTGTACCAACCAGCCAGCCCCAATCAGTACACTCAGCAAGAATTTACCTTGCGCGTCTTGCGCCTGCTGCCGCGCCTGTGGTGGATGCGTCTTGCAGGCCGCCCGCTGGATTTATTCGTTGCCCACTCGCCGCCGCTCGGCATCCACGATGATGACGACCCGCCCCATCGCGGCCTGGCCGCTTTCAACTTGCTGCTGCGCCTGGCGCATCCGCGCTATTTTTTGCATGGTCACACCATGTTCTACCGTCAAAATTTACAAAACCACATCACCGAATATCAACGCACCCAAATCATCAATATTTATCCCTTTCGGGTGCTGGAAATTGAGGAATCTTAATCATGACAGAACTGCATCCCCTGGCTGGAGTTTACGCCGCCGCCCTGACACCGCTCCAGACCGATTTGAGCATCGCCCCGCAGCCGCTGGCGCCCTTCCTCGGCCTGCTTGCCGGGCAGGGTTGTCACGGTGCGCTTTTATTTGGCACCACCGGCGAAGGCCCCTCCTTTTCAGCGCGCGAGCGTGAAATTGCCCTGCGCGCCGCCCAAGACGTGCGTCAGGTCTACCCGGATTTTCGCCTGCTGGCCGGAACCGGCACGCCCAGCCTGGAAGAAAGCGTCAGCCTTACGCGCCGCGCTTTTGAACTGGGCGCGGATGGCGTGGTGGTTTTGCCGCCCTACTACTTCCGCGCCGCCAGTGAGGACGGCCTCTTCCGCTGGTATGACCTGCTCATCCGCCAGGCGGTGCCGCAGGGAAAATACCTGCTGGGCTACCACATTCCCGGCCAGTCGGGCGTGGCGCTCAGCCTCGACCTGCTGGCCCGGCTGAAAGACGCTCACCCCGAAAAATTTGCGGGCATCAAAGACTCCTCCGGCGACCCGGCCCACGCCGTGGAACTTGGCCGGCGCTTTGGCGGCTCGCTGCTGGTGCTGACCGGCAACGACAAACTGGCCCTGCGCGCCCTCGAACATCACGCGGGCGGCGCAATTACCGCCATGGCGAATCTTTATTCGGCGGCGCTGCGCCAGGTTTGGGATATTTACAATCAGGACGGCGATGCCATCGAAGCGCAGGAAAGCCTCAATGCGCGGCGCAAAATTTTGGAAAACTACCTGCCTTTCCCGCCGATTCTGAAAGCGCTGCTGCCGCGTTTTTACCCGCTGGAACGCTGGCCGGTCAAGCCGCCGCTGATGGACGTTTCCGCGGCGCTGGCCGAACAGGCCTGGGCCGAATTGAGCGCCCTGGAGCAGTTGTGAGCGCCTGGCGGCTGATTCTTCACCCGGCGGCGCGCGGCGCGTGGAATATGGCGGTGGACGAGGCCATCCTCGAATCCGCCGGGCGCGGCGAGGTTTTGCCCACTTTGCGGCTCTACGCCTGGCAGCCGGCCTGTCTTTCGCTGGGCTACGCCCAAGCGGCGGCGGACGTGGATTTCGCCGCGCTGCAGGCCCTCGGCTGGGAAGTGGTGCGCCGTCCGACCGGTGGCCGCGCCATTTTGCACAGCGATGAATTGACCTATTCGGTCTGCGCCGCGCCGGATGAGCCGCTTTTGGCTGGCACGGTCTTGGAAAGTTACAATCGGCTTTCGGCGGCGCTGATGGCGGCTTGCGCCGCGTTGGGCTTGGCCGTCAAAAAAGAAGAACATGCCGCTGCGCCATCTGCGGCGCAGGCCGGGCCGGTTTGTTTTGAAGTGCCCTCGGCCTATGAAATTGTGGCGGAGGGGAAAAAATTAATCGGGTCGGCGCAGGCGCGCAAGCGCGAAGGTATTCTTCAGCATGGCACGCTGCCGCTGACCGGCGATTTGACGCGCATTACGCGCGCGCTGATTTTTGAGAGTGAGGCGGCGCGGGCGCAGGCGGCGCAAAAATTGTTGGCGCGGGCGACCACGCTGGAAAATTGTCTGGGCCGGGAAATCGCCTGGGACAGGGCAGCCCAGGCTACCGCCGAGGCCTTTTCGCAAACGCTGGGCATCGCTTTCCAGCGTGGTGAACTTTCACAGGCCGAGCAGGCCCGCGCGGCAGAACTTCTCCAAATAAAATATACCCGCCCCGAATGGACGGGGCGGGTATAGGGCCAAAATTGGGCCGGGTTATTGGATGAAAGTGACGTCTTTGTAGCCGAGCGATTGAAAAAATTTGAGCAGGAAAGTCTCGGCGTTGCGCTGGGCTTGTTCCAAAATGCCGTCCTCCAGGGCGGCTTTTTGAATCTCGCTTTCGGCGCTTTGGCGGGCGAGGGTTTCCAGGTCGTTGATGCCCTGGGTCAGCAGGCCGGTTTCGCGGTCGTAGACGTAGGATTTTTGGTTGTCGAGGCTGGTGATGAAGATTTCGGCGGCGGGCAGGCGTACCTGCAGGCTTTCGCCGCTCAGGCGCAGGTCGGCGGCCTGAATTTTGTTCATGTCAATCCCGGCGATGACGATGCCGTGCGCGACAAAGAGCAGTTTATCGCCGAAGAGAAAGCCGAAACTGCCCTGGCCGATTTCGGCGGTGATGACTTTTTCAACGCTGTATTGGATGGTTTCGAGCCGGGCCAGGGCGCGCACTTCGGTGATGTAGGTGGCCGGGTCTGGGATGATGGTGGGGGTGGGGTTGGTGAGTTGTGAAACCTGGGTTTGCAGGGCGGCGTTGCTTTGCTGAAAGGGCGC
>JAVHNW010000340.1:0-1631 GCA_036169755.1 bacterium
CCGCAGCGGGTGAGGCTGGAGCAGCGCCCGTACCGATTTGAACGCCCAATTTATCCGCGTACACTTTGGCGCGCGCGTCCAAATCCGCGACGTGGCACTGCTGGCAGGAAGCCTTCACATCGTCCAGCGGAGCGACCATGCCTTCGTGCGCGGCGGCTTTATCGGTTGCCTGTTGATTCCCAGCGTGGCAGATGTAGCAAAAATCGCCAAAGGCATGCGATTGATGCCATGCAGAGCCATCCGCATTGACGGGCATTTCCGCCTGAGTCTCGTGACAGTTCTTGCAGGAAGAAGCCTGCGAACCGCACTGCGCCAGGGCGGGCGTGGCGGTTGACAGCCATAGTCCACTGCCCAGGATCAAAATCAACCCGGTCAGAACGAACAAAAAGCCAAATTTCTTGTGCTGCATGAGCATTTCTCCTTTGAAAAGCGTTAATTGATGCGGGTCAAGCTTCTTCCATCAGCGTTGCGCGATGCGCGATGCGGTCACGCAAAACACTGCGCAATAAATCCAGCGCCTGTATCAGACGCTGGTCGCTTAATTTATATTGGATGTTGTTGCCTTGACGGCTGGCGTATACCAGCCCCCGCTCGCGCAAAATCTTGAGATGGCGCGATGTATTTGGCTGGGTGATGTTCAATTCGGTGGTGAGTTCGCTCACGTTGCGGGGCTTTTCTTGCAGGGTGTACAAAATCAAAATACGGTTGGGGTCTGCCAGGGCGAAACACAAATCGGCTTCAAGTTGGGAAACTTCCTGGGCTAAAGTGGGAGAAATCATGTCAGTTCCATTGAATATGAGGATATGTGCATAATCGAATGTGATTATATTCACATGCTATATTAATGGATTCTCATTCTGGGTACATAGTGAATTTTGTCACATGACAGCGTGTAATATGTAATTGGTTATTTATGCAGATTTCCCCGCAAATTGACAACTATTTTTGTACAGTATAATGTTTGAAAGGAATTAGCCCATGACACTCCCTCGACAGGCCATTTCTGTTGATGTTGGCAACCGTCTGCGTCAGCTGCGCGAGGCGCGCGGTGTTTCCATGCGCACGCTGGCAACCATGAGCGGGCTTTCGGCCAATGCGCTCAGTATGATTGAGCGCGGCAAGACCTCGCCCTCGGTGGGGACGCTTTATCGCCTGGCGGACGCGCTTGGTTTGCCGGTGACGGACTTTTTCAGCCCTTCAGTTTCCCGTCAGAAAGTGGTTTTTCTAAAAGCGGAAGAACGCGCGCGCCTGCCCTTTATGCGTGGTTTGTGGGAAGGGCTGGGGGGCGAAAATTTCGCCGGGCGCATGATGCCCTTTATGCTTACTCTGGAAAGCGGCGCTTCGAGCGGGCCAAGCAGTGTGGTGCATACCGGCCATGAATTTGTTTTTTGTGTGCGCGGAACGCTGGAATATCTGGTTGAAAATAAAGCCTACACGCTGGAAAGCGGTGACAGTCTGCTGTTCGCCGCCAATCTCAGCCACCGCTGGCGCAACCCCGGCGGCACAGTCACCAATGTGCTCATCGTTATTTCCGATTTTGCCGAAGGCGACCAGCCTGGCCCGCTGCACCTGGAAAAATAATTTACTCACAGCGGAAGCGCTGCAGCGCCTGCGCCAGCAATGCAGCCGCC